>JAYTKW010000001.1:0-16030 GCA_043729945.1 Candidatus Kaiserbacteria bacterium
GTTAGTTAAGAGTATTCATGATCGACCTCAATCAGACCTCTCCTGGGAGGGTGATACCGTGAAAGGTTCAACTAAACCACAACTGCTCACGCACGTGGAGCACGCTAGTTTGTATACGAGAGTCGATCTAATTCCTAACGGAACGGCTGATGTGGTGCATGCAAAATTAAAACAAGACCCACTTCTCGGCACTATCACCTATGACCGTGGTTCCGAGTTTGCTCTGTGGCAGATGATTGAACGAGATACTCCTGCCACCGTGTTCTTTGCTGATGCTCATGCTCCCTGGCAACGAGGAAAGAATGAGAATACTAACGGCAGATTAAGACGAGTCTATCCTAAACAATTTGATTTTGGTACTATTGATCAGAAACAACTAGATACTGTGGTTCATCTGATGAACCATACGGAACGGAAGAGTCTGGGATTTAAAACTCCGTGCTCGGTGTATGGGAGAGGGTGTTGCGGTTCAGGTTAGAATTGAAGGTTTTAAGTTGCTTAACTAAAAAAGTAACGTATAATGTCATTACGTCAGGTTTGAGGAAATCAAATGAGACTCCGAGCTAGAAAAGTAAATTCAACCTTGGACCAAGTGCGGTACGGGAGAGTAAGCGAAGATGGGCCCATACTTTTAATTCACTTCCTGCACTAAGCAATCCTGACAATTGACCGAGAGTATAGCAAATGGAGCAAGCTTAAGCCGATAGGTGTAGGCACAGCGAAAGCAAGTCGTGGTCCCGGCGAAAAACTACCCTGGTGGAATTAATCCAGGAGTAGAGTTCCAGCTATTCCTTCGACCCCGCCGCCTGAGTCTTGCTCAGGCGGCTTCCTTTTGTCAAAATTCTAAAAATTTAATTAATGTTATTGCGAAATACCTAGCAACCAACTAGGTCGCAAAAATTGCCCTAGATGCTAGGCGGACAAGTGAAATGGTTTGAGCCGTACTTGCGTACGGTGAAAATTATTTCACGCAGGCCAACAACGCAGATCGGGTGATTTTGGCGACCGCCCCCCACTAAAGCTAATACGTATAGAAAACGAAGGCGGCTAATAGTAACCGATACCAAATAAACGGCCACAAGGTATGTGTCTTGATAAAGTTCAATAAAAAATGAATGGCCCACAACCCGGTCGCAAAGGCAACTGCCGATCCAATGAGGAGTGGTAGGAAATTTACTGCTTGCTCGGGGGCTTGAATCAGGTCAATTAATTTTTTGCCACCTGATCCGAGTAAAATCGGAATCGATAGTAGAAACGAAAAACGGGCAGCCTCGGAGCGCGAGAGCCCAAGCAGCATACCGCCGGCGATAGTAGCCCCTGACCGAGACATGCCGGGAATCAGTGCCAGACACTGAAATAGACCGATTTTAAAACCAGTCATTCGGGTGAGATTATTTTGGGGTACCGTTTTAAAATACATCCACTCAGCATAAATAAACAACAAAGATCCGGCTACTAGGACGCGGGCCACTAAAATCGAAGATCGGAACATCGTATTCATATATGATTCCAGGAGCACCCCCATGATCACTGCTGGTACAGTACCAATAAGTAGTGCGTAGAGCAGGGTTAAATCCCGCTGATTAACTGGCAACCGTCCGAGCTTGCGCAACGCTGTCTGGGTAATCAACCACAAATCTCGCGAGAAATATAAAATGACGGCAAACGTTGTCGCCAGCTGCAATACGGCGTCAAAAGCCAATGAACCAACCACATCCATCCCCAACAAATCACGTATCAAAATGAGGTGCCCTGACGAGGAAATGGGTAGAAACTCAGTGATCCCCTGAACTATCCCTAATGTAATCGCCTCAAAAATTCCCATATTCCCCAGAGTATACCATAGAAATTTTGGAGGAGACGGGGTTAAAGTGGTATACTTTGGTACAAATTATTTACGATTTAATTTTAGGTACCTATGCAACCCCAGTCATCATCACCATCTATTGCCATTCCGGCCGCTATTGTTATTGGCTTTGCGCTGATTGCGGCCGCGATTTTCTTTAGTGGCAATAAAGTCTCAGCTCCGGTAGCAATAAACAAAGAGGCCGCCCCGGTGGCTGTAACGCCGGCTGACGTCCGACCCGTCGACAAGACCGACGCTGTCCGCGGCAACCCAAACGCCCCGATTATGGTCATTGAATACTCGGACTATGATTGCCCATTTTGTAAAAACTTTCACGAGACAATGTCGACTGTCATGAAAGATTACGGAGTGACTGGCAAAGTGGGTTGGGTCTACCGGCAATTCCCGCTCGCCCAACTCCACCCGAACGCGCCACGAATTTCCCAGGGGGCTCTATGTGTACAGGAGCTCGGGGGTAGTGAGGCTTTTTGGAAATTCTCTGATCTGATTTTTAGTGAACGCGAAGTTAATGAACGGACAAACATGACTCGCCTACCTGAATTTGCTGAAAAAGCGGGCGTGAAGCGGGCAGATTTTACCGCCTGCCTAGAGAGCGAGCGGCACAAGGAAGCGGTGGAAAAGAGTCTTGCCGAAGGTGCGGCTGCCGGTGCCCAAGGTACACCGTACTCAATTGTCGTGGTTGGTGACCAGCAAGCTGTAATTAATGGTGCTCAACCCTACGCTGTGGTAAAACAAATTATCGATAACCTGGTCAAACAGCTCGACGGGGCTGAAGCTCCAGCCGCGTAATACTCCTCGATATAAAAACGTCTACTCCGCGGAGTAGACGTTTTTATATTTCTATACATTTGCAGTAGTTCGAGTAAGTGCGCACCTGAGGAGGACGTTACGTTAATTTTATATAGGCCAAGGCCAAATCTTTGTACTTGCTTGCACCGGCGAGGGCCACATCATTGAGAAACTCTCCGGTGAGCAACTGCTCTACGATAGCGATAATCTGCAGACGCAGCTCTGACACCTCATCCGGGTTAATGGTGAAAACTTCTTCTTTTACTGCACCTTTGGCTGCGCTTTGTACAAAGGATAGCACCCCCGTATTGGTCGTATATCGCTCATCATCATAGAGAGAAAGTAGTAGCGTATAGAAAACTAACTGACGTTTGTACGCGCCGTCACTACTGGCGGTCTTGCCTTCTATGTCATTACGGGTTTTTGGCTTGCCGGTTTTATAATCAACCACGCGATATGCTTTGCCATCGACACCGATATCGAGCCGATCGAGATTTCCCGTCAAGGGCAAAAACGGCAGTTGCGGTAAACCGGTCGGCATGAGGACTTTGATACTAATCTCCTCCACCGTTTGTTTGGGTATGATGCTAGCTATATGATCCAGATACGGATAGAGCATCGTTAACCCTAGATCTAAATGCCGGACAAACTCATTGGTACTAAAGGGTAATCTAGATAGCGATTGTTCAAGTTTTGTTTTAATTGCTGTAGCCGTAGGTAGCAAACCTGTGGCAGTATGGTGTTTAGTCGCGAATTCGAGCACCGCGTGTATCGCTGTTCCAAACTGTAGGTGTGTTGCTTGGACTTCGGGAATTTTCAGTACATTACGATACACGTAATCCCATGGGTTCCGAACTACATTATTAAATGAAGTTGCTGAAAAACCTTTATGGGTAAGCGAGTGTAAAATAAAGTCAGTGTCTATTGGGCGGGCTACCGGCAATAAACCCAAGTCTGCTAGTGGTGAAAATGTTGACTCGAAGGTCTCGACCGGTACGTAGTTTACGAGGGTTTCATCAATAACGTCAAAAAACCTCGAGGGTATCAACGCTTTGCTGGTTGAACTCATCTCCGCTACCGAAAAATACACCCGCGCTTTGGCCCGAGTAATCGCCACATACAAGAGACGCAATTCGTCATCAAAAGCGTCTGGGGTTGCGGCTGCTGAGCCCAGCGGTATGGTAAATAACTCTGCATGTCTCCCGCCGCCCCATACACTATCTTGGAGATGCGGGATGTAGACGTGTGAAAACTCTAAGCCTTTTGATTTATGAGCGGTCATAACTTGTACTGCCTCGGTATTGGTCGCGATATACGGCGCCCCGAGTGGGAGGTTATACTCGCGCCGCTGCGCAAATATAGCGCGTACTTGAGCCAAGGTACTGGCGCTGTTACTGACAACCAAAGCCTCAACTTCATCGTAGAGACGACGCACGATTCTCTCCCCTTCAACTGGATTATGTACAATTACATGATTCAAAAAGCCGCTCGCCTGCAGCACATACTGCAAAACGCGGTGAGGCGGCTCGGTCACATCAAGCATGCGGGCTTTATGTAACACTGTAGCCACATTGACCGCTGCAGCCACATTGCTCACCCCGAGCGTTTTTAGTGTATCGGCTGATTCCAATACACTAAAGAGACTTGTAGCGTAACTCCTGGCGCGGGTGATTTTCACTAAATCACCCGCGGATAATCCCCAGTAGGCACCATGAAGAACCGCAAATAGCGCTGACTCATCACGTGTGATCAACACTGCGGCCAGCAAAGCCTCGACAGCAAGGGTAATCGGGTGCGTCAAAATATCACCATCGGCCGAAGCCACCACCGCAATTCCCTGCTGCCTCAGTAATCCAGTAAACGTTTCGACCTCGCGGTTACTGCGCACAATCACCGCAATCTCAGACGGCGACAGACCGTCCTCAATCGACATTTTGATGTTGTCTACCGCCCACGTATCCTCAATAGCTTGGTGGGAAAAATCACGACGCTCGATTTTGGCCGCAGGCACTAATGTGGCTGTCAGCGGAATCCGCAGGGCGGCCAGTGGACCTTCATCCACTTTAACTAAACTATGCGCCACATCCAGTATGTCTTGCCCCGAACGATAATTTTCGGTAAGCGAAATAGTAGTCGTCACGGAAAAACGATCACCAAAATATAAAAAGTTCTCCAGTGACGCTCCCTGAAAACGATAGATGGCTTGTTTCTCATCACCCACCACAAATATATTTGGAGCATCGTGGTACGACGCAAGCGCCTCTAAAATACGATTCTGAGCCCCGTTTACATCTTGGTGTTCGTCGGCCAAAATGTACTGGTACTGCTCCTCTAGATCACGCACCATATCCGGTTGCGACCCCAAAGCCACTACCGTCTCCCCAATCATATCTTCAAAATCATACAACCTCGCCGCCCGCAAGCTGGCTTCGTACTGACGATACACCACAAGCAGTTCCCTATTTTTAGCAATCACTTTAGCTGCTTTGGTGTACTCGCCGCGCTCTTTACCTTTGTGGGCACCTTTAATATGATACTGCTCAACTGCTAAGAGCGACTGTTCTTGGCGGGAAATAATTTCAGCAAATGCGTCAGGTGTTACATACTCCTTTTTCAATTCACCAATAATCCGCTCAATCGGACGGACGTAGTAAGTGATATTGCCAGCCGGTCGAAGCAATTTGATATCCGGATTATCAAGTATCGCTTCAATCAGGGATAACTTTTCGATGTCAGTCGCCGGCCTACCGCCAATAATGCGTTCGTAGGCTTCAGGATAGCTACGGATTAATTTCCCCGCAAAACCGTGAAAGGTAAAAATATGCACGGCAAACGCCCGCGCGCCGATGTAAAGGTGGAGCCGTTCTCGCATGGCCTTGGCGCCCGATTCGGTAAAGGTCAGCGCGAGAATACTCTCGGGGGCGGTATCAGTTCGCAGCAGAATGTTCGCGATGCGCAGGGTCAGAATCTGCGTCTTGCCCGTCCCTGGCCCCGCAATCACCATCACTGGCCCCTCAATCGTATCAACTGCCTGTTTCTGCGCCACATTTAACTTTTGGTATGCTTCATTAAATGCCGCCATCAGCCGTTCTTTTTCATTCAAAGATTTCATAGTAACTCCAGTATACCAGTCCCCTCACCCGTACGCCAAAGCCACCTAATAAAATCAACCTTACCGACAAAACTAAAGATCCAGTAAAGTTTGTATACTACAAAATTTCGCCAAATGACCATCCAGAAATGCCCCTCAGACGAGGCGCACAAATGAGTAAATGCGAGCCGTACTTTCTGTACGGTGAACGTTTTCGATTGCAGGGCAACGAAGTATCAGGGGTATTTCTGGATGGTCTACCGCGCATCGTCGAAATAGAGTTCGTAGAGTACAGCCACCCCAAACGGAATAAGCAGAATCAAAAAAACTTCTTCAATCGGTATCGAAAATTGCGCTACGGAAAAACTATACAAATACTGTTCAGGATTGGCAAAAAAACGGATGTTATTGGCAACCATGATGCACTCATAGGCCAGAGAAATCGGCAACATCACAAAGGTAAAACGAATCGCTCGTGTCACTAGTCTGCCGTAGCCTACGGGATGTCGGACCGTAATCAGTATTGAAAAAATCACACAGAGCGCAACAACCAGGGCCAGAAATGGGTGGGCGATAAATAAGTCGGGGTACACATAGAGGTAACCAGCCACTGCAGTATATCCGAGACCTGCGTACACGATCATTGATTGAGAAAACGGACTGCGTCCGGTATTCCGACCGTCATCAAAAAAGTACTCGTAAACAATAATCAGATATAAAATGTGAAGAACCGAAAACAGATACGCAGACACCGGCACTCCTGCAAATTGGGTACCCGTCGCAGACACTTCAAACCAAATCCCCGTTTTATACGCAAATAATTCAATCATTCCCGTACCCAGAATCGTACAAAGTGCCACCAAGGGTATGGTGTGGGTACTCATACGGACACGATGCCATAACACCAAGAGCGGGGCCGCCGAAAGAAGCGCCGAAGCCACCAGCCACGAGGCCTGTACCGAAAGGAGAATACTCCCCACAGCCAACGTATAGATAGTCAATAATAAAAAATGAAACGAACGCACCGTCATATCCCCCATTGTAACAAACCCCCAGACAAAGTCCGGGGGTTTGTTACACCTTCCGTTAATAGCTTCTATGCTGTGAGCAGCATAAATCATGGATCTGTTTAGAATAATCCAACTTTGCATTCGCTATCGCTTCCGACGAGCTTTCAAAACGTGCTCAGATGCTAGGCGCGACCGAGTGAGCGTATGAGCCGTACGACTGTACGGTGAAAAGCGAACGACCGAGCAACAACGCAGATGAGTGCGTTTTGGAAACTCAGCTAACTAATATGATTTAAGTCTACGGGCTTTATCGTGTTGTCGGATTTTCTCAAGCGCCTTCGCCTCAATCTGACGAATACGTTCACGTGTCACCCCAAATTCTTTACCAACTTCCTCTAGAGTGTGGTAGGTACCATCGAGTAGCCCGTGACGCATTTCCAAAATTTTACGTTCTTTTTCAGAGAGAGTATCGAGGATTTCGGTAATCTGGTCGGTCAAAATACTATGTGAGACCTCTTGGTCTGGTGAGGTGATTTTATCGTCGGCGATGAAGTCAGACAGACGGGAGTTATCGTCTTCGTCACCAATGGGGAGTTCGAGCGAAATTGTGTCCTGGCTGATTTTTTCAATCTGGTAGATTTTTTCTACTTCGACACCCATTTCGGTAGCAATTTCTTCTGGCATTGGGTCACGACCGAGATCTTGTGAAAGACGGCGGGAGACTTGTTTGTATTTCGCCATCGTTTCCACCATGTGCACCGGAATACGGATGGTTCGCGATTGATCCGCCAGGGCCCGGGTAATCGCTTGTCTGATCCACCACGTGGCGTAGGTAGAAAACTTAAAGCCTTTCGTGAAGTCGAATTTATCTACTGCTTTAAAAAGGCCGAGGTTCCCTTCCTGAATCAGGTCAAGAAGCGTGAGGTCAGGTGACCGACCAACATATTTTTTGGCAATTGAAACAACCAGACGCAGGTTAGCGCGAGCAAGCAAATTGCGCGCTTCGTCGTCACCATCTACAATCCGTTTAGCGAGCACTCGTTCTTCCATGGCATTTAAGAGTGGATATTGACCAATTTCCCGGAGATACATTTGGATTGAATCGTAACTACTGTCATTGCGTTTGAACGCATTTTTTTGCGCGAGCAATTCTTCGGCTGGATCATCACCCAACATACCACCTGATTTAAGCACATCAATTCCAGCCACTGAAAATCGTTCGTAGAGGTCATCGAGGAACATGACGTCTTTTTCAATTTCCGGGAATGAACGTAGGAGTTCATCGTAGGTGACATAACCGCGAGTACGGCCGAGCTTCATCAAATCAGCGGCTTTGAGTTCCAGTAGTTTTTCGCTCTTGGTGAGCTTGGCTGGAGGGACCTCTTTTACCGGCGCTACTTTTTTTACGACTGCTGCTGCGTTTGATTTACCTTTTGATACAGCAGATTTTTTGACTACAGTTGTAACAACTTTTTTTGCTACTGGTTTTTTGGCAGCTGGCTTGATTGATTTTTTTGGCACAGCTTTTTTCGCCACTGGTTTTTTCATTGGCGCTTTTTTATTTTTTATTTGTGCTGTCGCTTTCTTTGGTGCTGGAGCTTTTTTTATAGCTTTAGTAGCGACCGTTTTTTTACTTGCGTTGGTGACGGTTTTGGCCGTTTTTTTCTTCACGTCTTTTTTTGTGGCTTTGCGCGCTTGTGCCATAGGTAGCCACTACTATACACAAATTCTCAAAAATGTCCAGGGAACTCGTCAAAAAACGCTTGATGCTGCGTTGTGCCGCGGTAAATTGACAGTTCACCGTACGTTAAGTACAGCTCGTGCCCATTTCCTTGCTTTGTCCTTACAGGACCTGTCCACTCGTTGGGTATTTTATTTCGTTTCACTCATAAAGTACCGCAATGAGTCTTGCGAAAGCGCCCCGCGCTTTCGCACTTGCCTGAAGCGATTTTTGACAAGTTCAATAAACTCGACTTCGGTACATCTTAATACTATCCGTAGTATCAAAGGTTTTTGGCGGACGCGGTAAAAATGTCGGGGGTGTAGGCGGCCATCTGCAGCTGACGCTGGAGGTCGAGGATACGTTGCATGATGGCGGTTGTGTCTCCCCCACCTGACTGCTCTAGCTCTTTTAGGATAGTGCGTTCTAAGAGTAATTTTTCTTTGAGAGTGACTTCGCGAAGGTAATTTAGCTTGTGCGTAAACTCCTCGATCTGTACCCGAGGAGAACTCTTTTCAATAAACGCTTCAATGGGGAAAGCTAGCTTAGACATAATAGACGCTGCTGCCGCCTGCTCGGCTGCCACCAGTTCTGGTCCGACAATGAGCGCAGTCTCACGGTCGATTATGGCCGCCACTTCAGGAGCAACTACCGTACTGGCTGCAAGTAAATAATGCAGGGCGGTTTCTTTGCGGGGAGCGTCGCCTGATTTTACAGACGGCACTATAATTTGCGGGATGGGTGCCGCACCTGGCTTTGGTACTTTTGCAGTTTCTTCAGATATCCTCATTACTTCAAAATGTACGGCGTCTTTGGTAGTACCCAAACCATCGGCAATAATCTGTTCAAAGTGTTCTTGATCGATATGATTAGGAATCAGTGTGACAAAGGGAATGATTTCTTCGCGCGCGCGCAGTTTAAACGTGCGGTCGTCGTCAACGGTTTTCCGTAAATGGGTGAGTAAAAATTCAATGACATGCACCGAGTGACCAATCGCCGTCTTAAATGATTTTGGATCAGCGAGAATCATATCCGCCGGATCAGCCCCATCTGGCATTGCAGCTACCTTCACATCAATCCCCCGCCGCAAGAGCAAATCTGCCGCCCGCTTCATCGCCGCAATCCCGGCTTTGTCTGAATCGAGAGCCAGCACCACCTTGCTCGAGAGTCGTTCAAGGAGTTGTGCCTGATGCACCGTAAAGGCCGTACCGGAAACTGCCACGGTATTCGTGTACCCAGCCTGATGACTCATCACCACGTCAAATTGACCTTCAACTAAGAGCCAAAAACCCAAATTACGAATCCCGTGTTTCGCTCGATCATAGCCGTAGAGTAGTTCTGATTTGTGATACAGCTCGGTCTCTGGTGAGTTTACATATTTTGGTGCCTCCGTATCCTTGGCTAAAATTCGGCCCGAGAACGCCACGATCTTGCCGTTTTGCTCGCTCATGGGGAACATCACCCGATCACGAAAGACATCAAATTCTTCTTTCCCGCCTTCACTACTCTTGATGAGCCCGGCTCTCGTCATAACCTCTGGCTTGAAACCAAGGGTGCCAAGATGTGTTTTGAGTTCCCGCCAGCCAGACAGTGGCGGCCCTGGTGCATACCCAATGCGCCATTTTTTAATCGTCTCGGCCGTCACCCCCCTACGCTCTAGGTACGCAGCTGCATCGACTGAATTCGATAACCCAATTTCATAAAACGCCGTCGCTGCTTCGAGCACCGCCACGAGTTCGTCCCGTTCCGTTTTCTTTTGTGGATTCTCTGCCACCAATTCCACGTTTGCCTTCCCCGCCAAAATCTTGAGCGCCTCTTTGAAATCGCATCCATCAATCGCCTGCACAAACGAAAATATATCTCCCCCCACCCCACACCCAAAACAGTGATACGTCCCCCGCTCGGGCGACACATGAAATGACGGCGACTTCTCCTGATGAAACGGACATCGCCCCTTAAAATGCCTCCCCGCCCGTGCCAATTCCACATACGGCGAAACCACATCAATAATATTGAGCCGATCCTTAATCTGCTGTACCGCGTCCCCTGATGCCATAATGAAAAAATAACCGAAGTTGCCACCAGTATACGCGAGAAGTAACTTTTTGGAGAGACATTGACTATATATGTATTTATGATATAATAAAAAATAGAAGTTTCATTTTATTTTGGAGTCTCAAGTGAGAAAAAAACTGATACTTGCTGCAGTGACTGCACTAGCACTTGCAGGATGTGAAGACGAAGATCGCTTTACCAAAGCGGAAAAGGACATCTATTACCAAAACTGCCAGAAATTTGGCGGTGAACCATCAATCTACCAGTTCGGCAGTAAAGGAAATACCCTACAGTGCGAATGGTATCTTCCAACAAAAGCTACTGATGAGGGGTTTAGTGACGGAACTTCAATGCTTTTCGGACAGTTCGGCAACTATGTCCGAGACGATGGATTATGGATTGATATCCTTTCATCAGAACTCATCTTCTCGGAAGCCTGCAAGAAACTTGGTGGTGAAATTGCAACCGCATCTGGCACAGCGTCAGGATGTCTGAAGGAAGGAGCTATCTACCACCTAATCAATTTAGCCGTCGCGTTCAGATAACAAAGTGAACGGGAAATCCCCTGCACCAGACTGACTAACCCTGCCTGTCACACAGTGCAGGGTTTTGCTTTTTAGATTTACTAATGAACTATCATATATGATAGTGAAATTTTCTTTACTCAAGTTGCCTTTTGAATAATCAGTTTTTAAAATAATTTATTAGTCTCTGTTTATAAAATGAATTTAGTACATACCACTATCATATATGATAGTGGTATATGAAACGAAAATTAGAGGATTTATCAGTTGCTGATCAAAAGCAGACCAAGAAGTTATTATTTGCTGCTGCCGAAGATGCTCACAAAAACGGTACGATTAAAGTTTTTTTGGAAGGCCTGCTCACACCGAGTGAGCAGATTATGCTCGGTAGACGCATTTGGATTGCACGAATGTTACTTGAGGACAAAACGTATCAAGAAATTGGTGAACGTCTTCTCGTTGGACCAAATACCGTTATGCGCACAGAACTATGGCTCCAGGGACTTTTGCCTGATTATGACAAAGAACTAGCACGGTTTGAAAAAGAACAAAATAGAATTGACACAGAAGAGCTGCACAAAAAGCGCAAGCGCCAGGCAGCGCAAAACCCTTTTGGTTTTACCGCCCTAAAAATGAAATACCCTCTCCACTTCTTATTTTTTCCCTGGCCAAAACTATAAGAAGCGTCCTCAACCTTACTTAAAAACACTATCATATATGATAGTGAAGATGTCTATTGTAGCGAGCTGGTCCAAAACTGACCTAACTGGTCTCGAGGCACGCGTTCTGCAGTCTTAGGGGACAGCAGCCGCTAGTCTCGGAGCAAAAACCGTCAAGCGCTTCACACTTGGACTGTTTTCCCTCCTGCGAAAGCCTCTCCCCCAGCTAAGTCAGTTTTTACAAAATTTAAAAACTCCCAACTAAACCCGTTAGTTTAAATTTTACATCTCTTAAAAGTGCTTAATTTTTAGACATTACATCCGCATATTGACTTTATATCAAAATAATGTTAATATTTACAAGTAAAAGTCCCAGAAAAGAAACCTCATGGATCGGTCTTTGCTACTTCATATGTTCTTCGGGGTATGGGTAACCATATCCGTGTTCGCCACCCCGAGCATTATCCACAACGCGGCCATAAACCGGCGAGATGTCTTTAAGGGCGTCATGAATTTCATTTATTTTGTCACGGCTGTCGTGGTGATGATTGGCATCGCACCTTTCGTGGTGATAGATGAATTAATCAGGAAGACGCTATAACACTCCACCAAACACTGGCGACCTCGCCACACTAGGTGGGGTTTTGCTTTTTAATGCTTCAATCGATTGGACTAGTTGCGAGATGACTCTGGATTGCTTCGTACCTCGCAAAGACGGACGTAAAACAAAAACCGCCCAAAGGCGGTTTTTGTTTTATCCTGTGCTCAACTTCAGAGGGTTTCAAAACGTGCGTAGCTACTAGGCGCACAAGCGAAATTTTACTGAGCCTTACTTTCTGTAAGGTGAAGAAAATTTCGCGCAGGGCAACAACGTAGATGCGTGCGTTTTGGAAGCCGTTAGTCTCTATCAATTCTTGTGGCTCCGCCCTGTAATTGCTGCATCATCGCATACTTCTTACTGCCCTTGAATCCTGATCCAGCTGGGATGAGTTTTCCGATGATCACGTTTTCCATGAGTCCGGCGAGGTTGTCTTCACTTCCCTTGACGGCAGCGTTGATCAAAACACGAGTGGTGTTCTGGAACGAAGCGGCTGAGAGGAAGCTCTTTCGTGAGAGTGATGTTTCAGTGATACCGAGGATAAGACGATCGGCTTTGGCGAGCTCCTTACCTTCTTCCTTGAGTCGCTCGTTCTCCTCAACGATAATCCATTCTTCAACCACTTCACCGATTGTGAAGCGACTTCCGCCGCGAACAGTAATCTTCATACGCGACATCATCTGCTTTACGATCAGTTCGATGTGCTTGCGGGCAATGGTCACACCTTGGAGTTCGTAGATTTTATTCACTTCAGAAATGACGTAGTCCTGGGTCGTTTCCTGACCAGCAAACTTGAAGAGTTCCGGCAAGTGCGCTGAACCGTCAGTGAGGAGTTGTCCGGCCTTGATGGTGTCTCCCTTCGATACAGTAACCACACGACGGTAATGCGAGGCATACTCTTCATTGTCTTTCTTCTTCGGTGGGTGCTTCGAGCTCATATCAGGTGCAACAACGATGATCTTTTCACGACCTTCGGTGCGGATATCAACCACTAGCCCGTCGTGCTTGGCTACGACGGCGGGGATCTTTGGCTGTCGCTTTTCGAAGACTTCTTCTACACGCGGCAGACCTTGGGTCACGTCTCCACCAACCGACGCAGCTCCTCCGGCGTGCTTCGTGTTCATAGTCAGCTGCGTACCTGGTTCACCAATCGCTTGAGCGGCTACTGTGCCGACTGCTTCGCCGATGTCGACGAGCGCGTTGGTAGTAAGGTCGATACCGTAACACTGCTGACAAACACCACGGAGTGTTTTACAGGTCATCGGTGAACGAACTTCAACTGACTCGCAGGTAGTGCCTTCTACTGCAATCGCATCGCGACGTGAAAGTAAGTGTCCCTTCTTGAAGAGAACAGTTCCCTTTGAGTCAACAGCATCCTCGGCGAGAATGCGTCCTTTGATAGCCTTTGAGAAGGCGATTTCGATACCCGAAGCTGAGACCCGGTTGATAGTCGTACCACCCTTGGTCTTACAGTCAGCTTCAGTGATAATCGCATCTTGCGCTACTACGAAGAGACGTCTGGTGAGGTACCCTGCCTTCGCGGTTTGGAGCGCTGTGTCAGCCAGACCCTTGCGTGAACCGTGAGTGGTATTGAAGTACTCGATCGGTGAGAGTCCTTCCTTCATAGATGAAATAACTGGTGCTTCAATGGTCTCGCCCCGTGTGTTGACGATCAGACCTTTCATACCAGCCATCTGGGCGATTTGTCCCAGGGAACCACGAGCCCCTGACTTCCACATTTCGTAGGCGGAACCTGTTTCGCTCAACGTCTCAGGCAGTGCCTTTTCGATCTCAGACTTGGCACGGTGCCAGATTTCAATAATCATGCGACGACGTTCTTCACGAGAAAGGAGTCCTTCGTCGTAGTGAGCAATAACTTGACGTTCTTCTTCGCGAGACTTTGCGACAATAGCGGCTTTCTGCTTTGGTACTACTACTTCGTCGATACCCCAGGTAGTTCCAGAAACAGTCGCGTATTTGAAGCCAAACTTTTTGAGTTTGTCGACAATCGCTGGCACTGCTTCGGTTCCTCTATCGTCGATGATGTCAATAATGATCTGGAAGAGGGTCTTCTGTACGATTACGTCGTTAATAAACGCATGATCGCTTGGAAGAACCGAGTTGAAGAGGAGACGACCAACGGTGGTCTCGAAGATTTGTCCGTTGAACTGACGGTACTTGGGTGTATCAGTCGCGTAGACCTTTACCATCGCTCGGAAATCAATGACGTTGTAATCGTAGGCATTGATAGCATCGTTTGGTGAAGCAAAGTACTTCCCTTCACCTTTGGCGCCAGGAGCAACTTTCGTCATCCAGTAGGCACCAAGTGCCATATCAAGTAGCTTTTCAGACACCACTGGCTCGGAAGAACCCGGCTTGAGGATGTTGTGGTTGGCAGAAATAATCATTTTTGCCTCGAGTTGTGCTTCGTCAGAGAGCGGTACATGGACGGCCATCTGGTCACCATCGAAGTCGGCGTTGAAGGCTCGACACACAAGTGGGTGCACCTGGATAGCGTTACCTTCAATCAGAACTGGACGGAAGGCTTGGATACCTTGTCGGTGAAGCGTCGGCGCGCGGTTGAGGAGCACGTGCTTGTGACGGATGACGTTCTCGAGAATTGCCCACACTTCTGGCACGCCGTCTTCAATCAGACGACCAGCACCACGAATGTTGTAGGCCAGTTCTTGCTTAAGAAGCTCAGCCACTACGAATGGTCGGAAGAGTTCGAGCGCCATATGCTTTGGAAGACCACATTGATCAAGCGCGAGTTCAGGACCGATAACGATCACCGAACGTCCTGAGTAATCAACACGCTTTCCAAGGAGGTTTTGGCGGAAGTAGCCTTGCTTACTCTTGAGGTAGTCAGAGAGAGACTTAAGCGGACGACGCTGTGCCTGACTCATGACAGAGTACGCACCGCCACCGTGACGGATTGAGTTGTCGATGAGGGCATCTACCGCTTCTTGAAGAATACGCTTTTCATTACGCAAGATCACGTCTGGCGCCATGATATCGATCAGCTTCTTGAGACGGTTGTTGCGGTTGATCACGCGACGGTAGAGGTCGTTGAGGTCAGAAGACGCATGTCGTCCTCCTTCAAGAGCCACCATCGGACGAATCGCTGGAGGGACAACTGGCAAACGAGTCAGGAAGAGCCATTCTGGCTTCACCCCTGAGTTAAGCATGCCGCGCGCAAGCGAAAGTCGCTTGTCGAGCTTGGCTCGCTCCATAGCACCGGCCCTGGTGTACTCATCTTCTAGACGCGCTGTGAGCGTAGCCAGATCAAGATTCTTGAAGAGATCATAGACCGCTTCCGCACCAATGCGAGCCTCAAAGAGAGTGCTGTACTTGATAGAAAATTTATGGAATGACCCTTCGTCGAGCACGACGCCAAGTTTAATCGCTTCGATCTCCTTCTTAGTTTCATCCATGCGGATCTTGAGGGCATCTTTGGCTTCTTCGTTCTGTAAGAGCTTGTGCTTGGTCTTGTACTCAGTATCAAGGTCATGAAGGATACGCGCCCTGTCAGCTTCGCTTACCTTGGTGACAATATAGCCAGCGAAGTAGACCACCTTCTCGACTGAGGCAGCCGTGATACCAAGGAGCATCGCGATACGGCTTGGGACACCGCGAAGGAACCAGATGTGCGCTACAGGCACACAAAGGTCAATGTGCCCCATGCGTTCGCGACGCACGATCGCGCGAGTGATTTCT
>JAYTKW010000002.1:0-5999 GCA_043729945.1 Candidatus Kaiserbacteria bacterium
ACGCAATAACTGAAACGAGCACTGGTAGTAATTGAGAACAACCAAGAAATCGTGCATCTCTGCCTCCCTTGTTAAGCTATCAACAGTATAGCATTTTACCAATTAAACAAAACAGCCACCAAGTGACCGTTTTGCCAAGTAAGGGGTTAAACCCCTTACTTTTATTTTTAATACTTAACTCCGCTTTCGTTCTTGTTCCTTTAGTTTTGATTTTCGGAGACGGACGGACTGGGGGGTGACTTCGAGATATTCGTCGTCAGACATAATTTCCAAGCCCACTTCAATCGTGATTAGTTTTGGATTGACCAGGTTGATGGCTTCGTCGGTACCTGAGGAACGCATGTTAGTTAGCTGCTTGCCTTTGGTAGGATTAACTGTCATTTCCTCACCCTTTGAGGTGTTTCCGATGACCATACCTTCGTAGACTTCGGTACCAGCGCCGATGTAGAGCTGACCACGATCCTGGAGGGTGTAGAGAGCAAACCCTAGGGCCTTGCCTTGGATCATCGAGATCATTGAACCAACCTGACGCTTCTTGATCTCACCAGCGTATGGACGGAAACCGAGTACCCGTGAAGCCAAGATACCGTCGCCTTTGGTATCAACCACAAACTGGTTTTTATAACCTAATAGTCCACGGGTTGGACCCTCGAGGATGATTCGTACCTGGGTCTCGTGGACAATCATATTGATCATCATAAAGCCGCGGGTGCCGAGGCGTTCAATCACTGCTCCCTGGAATTCAGACGGGATATCGACAGTAACTTCTTCAAACGGTTCAGATTTCACACCGTCGATGTCTTTGATAATTACCTGTGGTTGTGAGACAGCAAGTTCGTAGCCTTCGCGACGCATGTTCTCGAGCAAAATCGCAATGTGCATTTCACCACGACCACGCACTTCAAAACTATCTCCTGAGGCGAAATCAACCTGGAGCCCGACGTTAACTTCGAGTTCTTTCTCCAAACGTTCTTTGATTTGGCGACTGGTTACATATTTACCCTCGCGACCGGCAAATGGCGAGCTGTTGGGCATAAACTGGAGGGCAATTGTTGGTTCATCAACCTTGATTGCTGGTAGTGGTTCGGCGGCTTCACTATCGGTAAGGGTGTCGCCGATATTGATGTTTTCAAAGCCGGCAATCATCACAATGTCTCCAGCGAATGCTTCTGGGGTTTCAACTTTGGAAATACCGTGGAAGGTACTGAGTTTAACTACCTTGCCCTTGCGGGTTTCGTCGTTTTCGTGTTTGACAAGGAGCTGTTGGTTGGCTTTGATTGATCCTTCATACACTCGGGCAATAGCTAACCGACCGAGGAAGTTGTCGTACCCGAGGTTGAACACCTGGGCGCGGAGCGACTCACCGGCGACATAGGCACGAGCTGGGGGTACCAGTTCGAGGATAGTATCAAGGAGTGGTGACAGGTCGACCATTTCGTCAGTCATTTTCCGCTTGGCCTTACCCTCACGCCCAATGGCGTACACGGTTGTAAAGTTACACTGGTCGTCGTTGGCACCGAGCTCGAGGAAAAGTTCGAGTACCTGCTCTTCGGTGCGGTCGATATCAGCTGCTGGTTTGTCTATTTTATTTACCACTACAATTGGCTTGAGACCGAGCTCCAGTGACTTCTTGAGCACAAATCGTGTCTGGGGCATTGGCCCTTCTTGCGCGTCAACCACGAGGAGCACACAGTCAATTGAACGCAATACCCGCTCGACCTCGGAGCCGAAGTCCGCGTGGCCTGGGGTGTCTACGATGTTAATTTTTGTGTCTTTGTATTGAACCGATGTATTTTTAGCGTAAATTGTGATACCACGCTCTTGTTCAAGGGCGTTACTATCCATCGACGCATTTTTCTCACGTGAACCCGTTTGCTCCATTAGAGCATCAGTCAGAGTCGTTTTCCCATGGTCTACGTGAGCAATAATAGCGATATTTCGGATTTCTTTTGACATAGTAATGTAAATAATTAACGTTTCCAACCCTAATAGACAGAGAAAGGCGCGCAATATAATAAGGGCGCGCCCGAAAACAGAGCTATAGTACTAGGAATACCAGTTTTTGTCTAGTGGAAATAATGCCGAAAAAGAAAAAGGGCCACCGCAGCAGCCCAATTTCAGGATGCGTGAGGGGCTCACTTGTTAATTGTCCGCGGCATTGGGTATATCTGATTGGGCGACTGGAAGATGAGTATTGATCCACGGATCAATACTCCCCTTAAGTTGTCGTTTTCACGATCGGCCATTTGCCGACAGCGCTCACGACATGAGCCTTCCGTCAGAAAGCAATCTGAAATAAGTCGATCAGCCTCATCAAGCAGCAGTACAGTTTCAGTTCCTACAGCTTCCACAGTACGTTGGACTGCAAGATAAACCGTTTCTTCTCCCGCGGGCAGGTTCCAGGAGTGTGTACGGACAGCAATCCATACATTTGTTCCAACAACAGGCCAGTCGTTTTTTTGAATCACACCCATGTTCAATCTCCTTCTACATGTAGTTCTATATAATTAAACAATAAAGTACTTATATTTGCAAGTTTAGTTTTTCGGCTCGTGACAAATTCCTTAATTGAAACTCCCTTTTTTGGGCAGCACTCCGACTGTCAGCTGAGTCACTATACACCAACCCAACCGGTCGCCTCGCTTTGGTATATTTCGCTCCCCTACCCTTGGCACTCTCACCGTTGTGCTCGGCAACGCGGCGAGTGAGGTCGGTTGTTACCCCGGTGTAGAGGGTGCCGTCAGCACAACGGAGGATATACACAAACCATTTGCTTGCCTGTTTCGGTTTTATCATACTCTCTCCTCTATATATGATTGCAGTGATTGATCGGCAAACTGTGGGAAAAAATACCAGACAAAGAAAATAGCAGCCGCCACAATGATTAGGAATTTAAACATGACGTGCTGTCTTAGGATGCCGACGCTGCAAGTACCAGGTGGCAAGAATCAGTCCCAGTACCACCACAATCCCAACCGGATAATGAATATACGGCGAGTTAAACATCCGGAACTTGCTCACGCCATAAAAATCATAGACCGTAGCAATTGACCGGACAGTTGCCCGGTACCCTACCCGTTCGGGTACGGTACCTAATTGCAACATATATGCCCCCTGATTGGTCGGGGTACTGACCTCAATCCGGTAGGTACCAGCATGCTCAGACTCGCTCCAAAAGGGGCCGGCCTGGTAGGTGAGGCCGGTGACTTTGTCGCGAACTGGTGGCCAGTTTGTTTCGGTTGCTCGTAATCTGGCTACTTCGGCGACGCCCAACTCTTCATTTTGGCGTACGATAATCCCCGAAAACTGGGGCTGGGCTTCGCCACCTGGTACTGCTCTGATTTCAACTGTTAATGTAAACTGGACATCACTGGTGATTTCATACATTACCGGGTCCCCATTTAGAGTACCCAAAATGAGATGTTCCCGTTCAGGACTCCCCTCTTGGACCATAACTTCATACGGCAATACAGCGCCGGGTAGAGAGACTTCATACGCCCATACTGTAGGTGTCACACCAATACACAGCCCGAGACCGAGCAGCGTCACCAAAATCCATTTCATAGTATCAGTATACCACTAGGTAAACGAAAAACGCAGTCGATGTTGACTGCGTTTTTCTAAAGAACAATCGGACCTGCAGAATCGAGTGCAATTCGAGACGGGCAAGTAAAATGAGACGAGCCGTACTCGTTGTACAGTGCGGATTATTTTGCACAGGACAACAAAGAAGTGTGCCGGTTGTGCAGGTCCGGAAAAGAACTAATGCATTACCTACTCAAGTTCACGACCGTCCCTTAGGAACTTGGCACTATGAGTGCGTCCACCACCGGCTATACCTGCCTCTTCCAAAATAGCGTGCATGGCATCGCGGTCATTGGCTGCTTTGGCGACTTCGTAGGCTGCTTGTTCACTGGCCGTTAAATCAGTAGCTGTCTTGTGGGGTGCAAAATGACGATGTGGGTGGTGACTGGTTGAGACGTGTTTCTTTTCGGCCATGGCTGAACGAACCCGTTCAATCACTACATCATCAATCCCGGCATGCACCAAGACGTTACGAGCGGCTTTGATGTCGCCTTCGCGCCGTAATTCGCGAGCCTCTTCAAAGGCCGCTACCTGAGAATCCGTTAATCCGGCCCGAGCGAGGGCGTCTCCTGAAAATGCCTGGGCCCCGGTCGCAGTCAAAGCGAGGGCGGCAATAGCTAACATGAGTGACGTTGTTCCAACAGACTGTTTCCAATTTTGTTTCAAAACTTTGGCGTGTACTTGATTCATGGTAAATGCAGATGAATTATCCAGTAAAGGACGGTGGTCACACCACCGTCCTTAATTAGTACGTGATCATTCGCGTATTATTTCAGCTACGGCAAGGTTGCAAAGTATTTCCAGAGTTTGTCGAGAGTAGTACGCACAGCAGTATCCGCCGAGAGCGCTGTAGTACAAGTGTCTAGGGTATATTCAACACTACTGAGGGTGACCGTATACGTAAAATCAGCGCCAAAATTAGCTGAAGCGCAGCCCTCTCCTACAACTACAGTATCGAGCTTTACTAACCTCGCTTTGGTTAAATCAGCTTTGACTTCATTCCATAATGCCCGCGGAAGCGTTCCTTCCATTGGAGTGGCTACGTCCCCCAGGGCGGTTGCTGGTACATAACTAAACGTGCCGTCTTTTAAAATCTGAAATGAAGGCAGCGTGCCATCTGCTTCGGCCCGGTACTCTTCTCCTACCAGCACTAAATCTTCGTAGACTGATTCAGTTTGTCCTAAAAACTCATTAAATTGCGGAGCAAACGCCATTACATAAAGATACCAGCCGGCAATAATTCCCATCACAAAGGTGACCGCAATCAGTATTAGATCTTGTTTTTTTACCCCTTTTTTCTTTGCGTGTGCCATAGATGTGGAAATAGTATACCATTTTGAGCACCGCGCAAATGGAGTAGTCCCGGAGTGGCATTGCTCCAAATCTGCAGATGTGGGACAATTTAGCTGTATGAAAATTATTATCGCGTCAGGAGCAGTTGTGATTATTGCCTTATCAGTTTTGTATTTTACCCTAGAACCGTCGCCTGCTGTTGCGCCGACGCCAACCTCGGTCGCTCCAGTAGAAATCCCCCCTAATACCGAACCAGACATGAATCCAGATTCCGCCAGAATTGGTGACCCAGATACAGATCCCACCGAAACTCCAACACCGATTGGTAAATTAAAAGCTGACACGTTCACCGGCACCTTAACCGAAGTAAACACCGGCTGTTTCTCTGACGGCGAATGTTCAGTAACCGTAGACGGCAAACACGTAACCGTCCTGATGGGCTGGAGTCGTAACACCGTTGGTACCATCATCGGCGCTCCCAGTATCGGTGATCTCGAAAGCTACATCGGTAAGCCAGTTGAAGTCTACGCCCAAGATAATTCCGACGGCACCTATACCCTCTACGGTAGCGAGGGATTTTACGTCAAAGTCCTCGAACCCGGTGCCTGAAGTGGCTCCACACCACTAGAGAACGCCGCCGGTAGCTGTGTAGTCGGGGGCTGCAGTAGTCAGCTGTGTGTAGACGCCAGTAGCGAACCGACCATGAGCACTTGCGAATACCGCGAACAATATGCCTGCTTTAAGACAGCCGAGTGCAAACGCCAAACAAGCGGTCAATGTGGCTGGACCAGCACACCAGCACTTAAAGCCTGCATCGCCAACACCCAGTAAACCTGATTTACTATTACCCACCAAAACCCCGAGCCCTACGCTCGGGGTTTCCTGTCCACAATCTTTGGCACCATCCCCCAGATACGGTATGATGTCGCCACAGTAAACCGGAGGGTTCGCATAGTGGCCTAGTGCGCTGCCTTGGAAAGGCAGTATCGGGGCAACCTGATCGGGAGTTCGAATCTCCCACCCTCCGCAGAACGAGACTTCCTCGGAAGTCAGACCAGAATGAACGTGCGCCGTGGGCGCAGGTAGGGTGAAAAAAGCGAGACGTTGTGCGATGTAGTGTG
>JAYTKW010000003.1:0-3899 GCA_043729945.1 Candidatus Kaiserbacteria bacterium
ATGACCATTTGGAGGGCCAATTTTTCTTGGACCGATAGCATACTATACTAGCCGTTACACGGGAACAATTATTACAGTCCTCGTCCTGGTATTATTTCACCATACCATAGATTGCAATAGAATAGCCACTGGCCCGGCACTACAGGACTAGATACATAGATATGTGAGTGCCATACATGGACTATTGCCGATAGTTTCTGTATACGCTTCGCACCGTCAGTGATCTGGGGACTACTTATAATCACTAATATATACTTATTATGGGAATTTTACTTTGGATTGTTTTTGGAGGAATTGTCGGCTGGGTCGCCTCACTCATTATGAAAACGGATGGCCAGCAAGGCATTATCCTTAATGTTATTGTTGGTGTCGTCGGTGCGGCCCTCGGTGGATGGCTCATGAACTATATGGGAGAGAGTGCCGTAACTGGTTTTAACCTCTACAGTTTCCTCGTCGCCCTCTTAGGTGCCGTAATTTTAATCACCCTAGTAAACGCCCTCCGCTCAAACTAACCCCAGACCCAATCAAAACTAAACAATGACGGTCACCCGATGACCGTCATTGTTTTAGAAATCAATTTCTACTTCCTCGTTTTGATTTGGTGCTTTCGCGTTTAGGCCGAGGTAATCACGGAGGCGTTGGGTGAGAAACAGTGACGAGCGTTCTTCGCCCATCACGACAAAGACCTGTTTCGCTTTGGCACAGCCACCGGCAACTAGTCCGAGCAACTGATCACGATCAGCGTGACCAGAATAGCCACGGATCGTACCGATAGTCGCTTTGACTTTGATATCTTTGCCGTCGATTTTTACTTTCTTGGCACCGTCTTGGAGTAAGCGGCCTAGACTGCCAGCTGACTGATAACCTACGAGCAATACTGTGGTTTTCGGGTCGCTTAGGTAATTCTGTTCATGGCGACGAATTCGTCCACCGTGACTCATGCCCGAGCCAGCAATGATAACCTTGGCACCACGAACAGCGTCAATTTCGTGAGACTCTTTGACCGTCTGAGTAAACTCGAGTCCAACAAAATCAAAAATGTCATCCCCTCCCCTAATCTGTGTCTGAACTTCAGGCTTAAGGTAATTTGTATAAGTACGATATTCATCGGTGACCGATATAGCCAAAGGTGAATCGAGAAATACCGGAATGGGTTTGATAGTTCCCTGCTCAACCATATTATTTATTTCCAACAACATGCCCTGCGTGCGTTCAAGCGAAAAGGCTGGAATGATAAGCGTACCGCCTTTGGCGCGAGTATCTTCGATGTAGTGCTGCAGGAGAGACGTGCGTTCGGCCACTTCTTCATGCAACCTGTCTCCATAGACACTTTCCATAACCAAGTAATCGTAATCTACCGGAACGGTAGGAGCGGACAGAAGTGGCTGCGGCACATTACCAATGTCTCCCGTAAAGACGATAGTTTTATCTCCCCGAGTGAGATGTACCATCCCCGAGCCTAGGATATGTCCGGCATCACTGTAAAAAGCAGTCACGCCATCAGGCAAATCTATTTTGTCATCATAATCAACAGTTTTCCAAAGGCGCAACGCTGCTGCAATATCACCTGATTCATAAAGAATCTCGTATCCGTAACGTTCATGCTCGTACTCCATGACCTTTAGGGCATCAGCCAGCATAATCGCAGCGAGAGCCTTCGTTGGTTTGGTTGAGTAGATAACACCCAAAAAACCATCACGCACTAATTTCGGGATGCGGCCAATATGATCAGCGTGGGCGTGGGTGACCATAAGGACGTCACAATCAGCCGGATTATAGACAAAGGCCTCGGCGTTGGTCTCTGACGCAAATTTACTCCCCTGTTCTAATCCGCAATCAACCAAAATAGCTGCCCCGCCAGTGTCGAGCATAAAATTCGCCCCGGTAACACTACCTACTCCACCATAGAATCCTAGATTGCTCTTCATAATGCGAGGCGACTTCCATAACTGGCGTATTGCGTTGTTGGCCTGCGCAAAATGTTGTTCAACGTACAGTCGTACGCCTCACAACATTTTGCTTGCCCGCCTAGCACTACATTCAGTTCTGTAAGTCTAGTTTAATAAATAAAATGTGTTTACTAAGTATAGCAAACGAAAACTACTGGCAACTGCTATTTTGGAGGACTGTGTTCATCTCTCTCTAAAATAGCAGTTGCCGGTAGTTGTTAGCCACGTATACAGAGGTATGAAAAAGCACCTCTTGCGAGGCGCACTTTCAGGGGAACCACCCACGTATGCTCCTAGAAATTTCTAGGTGGGCACCATTTCTGAACCAAGTCTGTAAATTCCGTAGCATTTGAATTCTCATAAAAGTTCAAGACTGCTGGCAACCCTGCATGTCTACTTATCAGAAACATACGTATCAGTGGTTCCTAAATGTAGTATAGCAAATTAAATAAAAAAGGAAACAAAATAAAGAAAATAGGCAATTAAAAAGTTACATCAAATACAAAGTCTGTAAATCAACGAACGAGTTATTCAAGACACTATACAGAGAAACATGATTTGCAGACAGAAGTAGGAGTAAGCGAGATTACCCCAGAGACGAGGCGGGCAAAGAAAAAAGCCCCGAGGCGTACTTTCGTACGTTGAGGGCTTTTTTTCTGTAGACCAACGAAGTATATGGGGTGATATCGCTTACTCCGGAGAGCCGTCTAAATTGATGTCGTACATGATTCTTTCCTGAGCTGTCGTATACGACATAATTTCCTCTCCCTTGAGCCAAATGGCAATTTCTCGTTCTGCTTCCTCTGGTGATTCTGATTGGTGGACGAGGTTTCGAACTGACCGATTTTCGTATGAAGAATGACTGTATGAATCAACGGTGTAGTCACCACGGATAGTACCGACGTCTGAGGTCTTTGGCTCGGTTGTGCCCACAATTTTAGAAACTACCGCCACCGCTTCATTCCCTTCCCACACCATGACTACCACCGGTGCAGCGGTCATATAGTGCACAATCGTACGGATGATGTCTTTACCGTATTCAATTGGTTCTTTCTCGACAGCGCGACCTTGGGCCACCATGTCTTCAGCAATCCGCGTACCTTTACGGAGAAACCAAGCATCGTCTTTGTTGTAATGTTGCAAGAGACGCTCTTCATCGGCCATAACCATTTTCATAGCTACACACTTTAAACCTGTGCGTTCAAACCGTTTAATCACTTCACCAATGAGCGAGCGCTGAATGGTGTCTGGTTTAAGGATAACAAAGGTTCGTTCTTGATGTGGGTGTTTTGCCATGGCGACGATAATTTAGATTAAATAACAGCACTACTCTACCATATTTATAAAAATATAAAAGACTGTCCGCAATTAGGCCCGAGAAGTCCAGTATACCATTTCTACTTCACTAACGTCTGTATAGCTATAATAAATGCTGCTTGGGCAAACAACATTCCTCCAACCCACTGAATTAAATACCATTTAAGGTTAGCAATTTCCAGGCGAACATCCTTTAATTCAGACTTTAATGTGGAGTTTGTAACCAGATCACTTTCTACAATAGTTTCAATAATTCCCTCCGCTTGTTCCGTCGAAAAACCCTTTGCTTTTAGCTTGTTAATAGTTTTATACGTATCGATAGCGAATGTATTCATGAATTTAGTATACAATGAAACTACAAAAAGCCAAGGGTTATTTCGTCAATATCTCTGCCCCATTTTCCGTTATCACGACCGTATGCTCAAAATGGGCGGAATTTTTCTGTCTTTATTATTAAGAAAGGCCGCCGAAAGAAAGGTAGTAGCCTTTCTTTCGGCGGCCCTGTTGCGAGCCGCCACACACCTAAGTGTGTTGCGTCGAGCAGATGCTTCAGCATAGTTCGTCCTCCCTCATCTGTTGAAAGTTATATATTCCCTGCGCTGGCTCGTCCCAGCGCGAGGCCTTAGCGTGGGC
>JAYTKW010000004.1:0-29251 GCA_043729945.1 Candidatus Kaiserbacteria bacterium
TAACATCCAGCGGACATTTAACCTAACGGACGAAGAGAAATTCCTGTTGCTCGAATCTGGAGTGGGGGAAGGACTGTTCTTCGTTGGTCTAAAACACGTCGCCATCAAAGTCATAGCCTCGTACACCGAAGATCAAATCATTACCTCTGACCCGTCACAGATTCTCCAGATCAAAAACGCTAGGCGCGAACTCGAAGACAGCCAGTTGTAGTATACTGGTGGTGTTATGGCAACCCTCCGACCTATTAATGAAGAATTCAGTGACAGTAACGGTAATCGTTATAGCAACGAACAAAATGGCATTATCAATCCGCGAGTCATTCGTGGCGATAGACGTAATCAGGGAGAGGTTGATAATCGTCGTCTCAGCGCCAGAGGGCGGAGACTGGAGCCTATTACATCATCTGTGCCAACAGAACTAGCTGAAGATATTCAAGAGGATAGATCGGTGCCAGTAGAGAGGAGAAATAAACCCCACCGCGGCGTAGACCAAACTCTTAAAGCTACCCTCAGAAATGCTGCGATTAAGGCTAGGGCTGGAACTATAGCTGGTACTATTAGTCTCTGGGCTGCTCCTTATTATTTTTTTATTATCTTACCTCTAGCTGTTCTGGCTGATGCTGCCTTTATGATGGCTATCGTGCTGGCGTATGTTTCTGGAGGCGGTATTGAAACCGTGGCTGCAGACATTATAGGAGTAAATTTTTCTGGTTTTTTAGCTATTTACTTTGCCCTGTGTGGAATATTGTTGTTTTTTCAAATAATTGCCATCGGGGCAGCATCGATACAATTTAAAGTCGCTTTTATAAAACCGGTATTTGGCCATGGAGCAACATTTAAAATATGTTCGATTATGCTCATAATCATCGGTTGTTTTATACCATTACTTAAAATACTACCCTTACTCTGGATATGGCTACTTGTTGTAATACTCAACGCTAAAAAACGGGATAAAACGACGGTGATCAACTGATTCATTTGCTACAATAGATAAATGCGATTGTTATTATTAGTCTGTCTTTGTTTTATCATCATTGTGCTACCAAGTGCAGTGCTGGCGCAGTTTTCCGGTAACGTGATTGGCGACAATGTCGCCATCGTCCTCGACCCCCAGTACCCCAACCCAGGAGATATATTCACAGCCACCATCGAAGACTACGCCATCAACAGCAGCAACGCGACTTATGTCTGGCTAGTTAATGGGGTAGAAGAGACAGCTGTTCGCGGACAAAGGTCAATCAAAGTTAAAGCAGGAGAGGTCGGAGTGCCCCTCACACTCACTAGTCGTTTGGTTTTCACAGATAAACCAACTATCGAAGTCACCCAAGTCATCACTCCTTATTACCTCGATGTTATTATCGAGCCTCAGACCTACGTGCCGGTTTTCTACGCTGGTAGGGCACTGCCAGTTCACGGCAGTTTAGTTAACCTAATTGCGTTAGTTCATGGTAAAAACGGACTCATTGATCCGAGTACTTATACCTACTCGTGGCAATTAAATAACAAATCTGTTTTTGGTGGACCAAAAAAAGGAGCGTCCCAGGCCCAAATCACGGTACCATTCGGTCGTACTAGTTTAATTACTCTTAGTATAGTTGATCAAAATGGTGTAGCGGTTGCAAGGCGGGTATTCTCAATTCCATCGGTCCCAGTAAAAATACAATTTTATGAGGTGAGCACCCTTTACGGTCTATCCAAGCGAGCCATCGGTAGTTCACTCACTCTCACTGGTAACAGTAGTAATATAAGAGCTGTACCCTACAATCTCGATACCCGGGCCAATTCATTTAATTTATTCACTGAATGGAAAATCGATAGTCAAACAGTAAACTCTGGTGACGATCCTTTTGAAATTAACCTGGCTCGTAACAAACAGGGGAGTGCCCGGGTTAATTTCAAACTTCGTAATGTAGCGTCATTACTCCAAGGCGACGAAGCGTCATTTATTGTGAAATTCTGATATGAAAAAAACGCTTTTTATTGTTGGAGGTATTGCTGCGGTCTTGGTACTGTTTGCAATCTGGCTCTATCTCTTGATCTACGGCACGCCTAAACCTGTGGCTGAATTCTTTACTGATTTTAGTTTATTTAGTAATACAACGCCCGCAGACAATATCCCCAGCATAGAACAACCGCTGATTGATGCTCCGGTCACAGTGGACGTATCAACCGAAAAACTCCGCCAATTAACTACACGTCCAGTGGCTGGCTTTGTTGAATTCAAAGAATCTACTACTTCTCCCCGTTTTATTCGGTACGCTGAGGCTGGTACCGGACATATTTACAGTATTAATTTAACAACTGGTGAAGAAATCCGTCTCTCTAACACCACCGTCCCAAATGGCGATTCCGCCGTATTTAGCCCTAACGGCACTTATGTCGCCATTCGTTCGGGATATGGTACCAAGAGTGAGATAGTGCTCTTGACCTTAAATGCCGACAACACCAGTACCGCTGAAAACCTCACACCAAAAATGACTGATTTTGTGTTTTCAAATAATAATGAACTGTTGTATACCGAACTAACTAGCGGCGGCACGGCCGGCAGGTCAATTGCCCCAGCGACCAAAATAATAAGCAACGTCTTTACGATTCCGTTCCAAGCCGTCACTCTAGTCTGGAGTACAAACAACATCACTCCACATTATATCTACCCCAAAGCAACCAGTAAATTAATGGGTTATCTCTATACAATTAGAAATGGGGTAATTGTGAGACAAACCCCTACTGGGCAGGGACTTATGGCAGGGGCTAATTCAAACATTCTGGTTCATACCGAGTTAATTAATAATACACCTTCTAGTTTTATCACCAATTTGGGAACTGGTGCCGTTAGTCCAGCCCCAATTATATTTGAACCCCATAAATGTACGTTTGGCAAAGTGTCCACCAGTACTATGTACTGTGGTTATGAAATTACGCAGTACGGACCCGACTATCCCGACGCCTGGTACCAGGGTGCCCGGTCATTTGCTGACCGGATTTGGAAAATTGACCTCAAACGCAAATCCGCTACCCAACTGATTTCCCCCGAAACTGCCGTCGGCCGCAGTATTGATATCATAAATATGCACATCGGGAGGGGAGACAAAATGTTATACTTTATGAACAAAAATGATAATACCCTCTGGCTCTATGAAATCTAAACTCTTCGCCATTTTTTGTTTACTAGTTATCTTGTCACCAGCGATTGCTTTCGGAGCAGATGCTGATCCATCAAGCTACTGGTGGTTTTTTGTACCGGAATTTAAACAATTAGTTGGTATTCCTGGTGTGAGTTTAAATGATGGCGCCATCAATCAACAAAATTTTGGTACTTACATCAACGCACTCTACCGCCTGTCTATATCACTAGCAGCCCTCCTCGCTGTGATTAAAATTGTCGCCGCTGGCGCTAAATACATGTTGACTGATATTGTACCCGGCAAAGAAGCCGCCAAGAAAGACATCCAGGGCGCCTTAATTGGCCTCTTGGTCATCATAGGCGCAGTAGTAATTTTAAATACAGTAAATACCGATTTAACTAAAAATGAGTTGATGGTTACAAAATTGGATATGGATAGCGTTGCTAAATATAATCAAATACTTGCCGCTATAGAAGAACAGCTAAGAGACGCTAGAAGAGTTTGCGAAGAAACATCCGGACCTAATCAGTGCCAATTGTTGGTTTGCGAAAATCTTCTAGGTATAAACAAATTTGACGTTAGAGCAGGTGAAGATGAAACTTCTGCTTGTTTACGTACTTGCCGAGAAGATTACAAAGGTGCTTTCATTGCACACAATGCCGGAGATGTTACACTTGGAGGTTCTTCTGGAGCTTCTATTGAAAGTGGGTGGAAATCAGCAACCTGTACATACGACCCTGCAAAAGCTGCAACCTGCGACCCAAACAACAGTTGGAATTGCTGCGCTGAAATTAAAAAAGGTATCTGGTATGACGAACATGATAAATGCTTAGGACCTACAAATACACCATTCGAAGAAATCGGCTGTAGCTTCGTTGCTGGTGGTGGTTCGGGTTACAACTGCACACTGGCGAGACAGCGGTGCACAGAGGCAGGGAGAACTATTGTGAGTGACCCAACAAAAAACTCTCAGACTATTTTATGTAGCGTGGAGGGTACTTTTGAAAATGACATAGACACTCGAAACGAACTTATTGGTGGTTTAACTGGTGCTATTACTTTTAATTCTGAACTCTCAAGAAGTCAGGAGATAATAAATAATTTATTAGGCTTTACTACTTCTGATTCAGTTACAATTTTAAGTGAGACTTTTATTCCAATGGAAACAATGGTTGCTGCATTGGGTAGTAGTAATATAGGATCTACTTTTACTGATGCAGTAGCACTTTCACTTCAGAGTAAATGTACCGGTAGCAAAGTGATTCCATATATTGATAATGGCGAAAATAGGGTAAGTTTTTATTGTATTGAATAAAACTAAGGTGTTTAGGTGTCTAAGTAAACTATTTGATCATTAGAGAAAATGGTTGGGGATGAAGTAGATTTTTATAAATAAAAACTAGCCCGAATTCGCCATTGTCGCTGGCGTGTGTAGTTTGGTTAGAGAGACAGGTTGGTGGTGGGACGGATAATTTTATTAGGGATAAAAATTACCGTCAAAATTAAGTGAAGAAATGAACGTAGTGATTATTCTGAACTTATTTCCTGATTTGCTCATTCCTAGAACAAATCACTGGATCGCCATTGTCGCTGGTTAGCTGGAATATACGACGAAGAGGTGATTACCTCAACGAGTACAGGTTCCAGGAGTTTGCCCTAGGGAGGGTCAAACTCGGAACAAAATTCGCCATTGTCGCTGGCGTTAGTTATGGGTTAAAAAGACAGGTTGGCGATGGGACGGATAATTTTATTAGGAATAAAAATTACCGTCAAAATTCGCCATTGTCGCTGGCGAGGTTGTGGATTAGAGAGACAGGTTGGTGGTGCGCAGATGTTTTTATTAGGAATAAAAAACACTCGCGAAAATTCGCCATTGTCGCTGGCGCTCTGTGGCTCATTTTACCGATGCTTGCGGATGAAGAAGTATTCTTGGATGATGGCCATGATGCTGCTGACGATAAAGTAGATGGCGATAACAGTCGAGATGTAGGCGAAGAAACCGATCATGACAGGCATGACGTATTTCATTTGGACGTGCATATTGCGAGCAAAGTCGTCTTTAAAATCTGATTTAACACCCGGCACCGCTGGTGGGGGAGCGATGAGGGTAAATACAGTTGAAAAATATTGTGCTACTCCAGCTACTACCGCCAACACAAGGCTTTTGCTCGCAATATCGAGACTGCCGAACAATAGCATTGAAATCTCGGTTGGACTGGGAACAAATGAGTATAACAAATCGGCATTGATCCCTGGCAATACCACACCACCGCCTTTAATCACCGCAAAATAGAGGGCGATCATAAACGGGAGCTGGAGGAAAATGACCCCAATACTGGCAAAAGGATTAACACCAGATTCTTTGTACAGCGCCATGGTCGCTTTGGCGTGTTCGTCGCGTTTGTCTTTGTGTTTTTCTTTAAGTTCTTTTAATTTTGGTTCTAACTCTTTCATTACTTTTTGTGCTTTGGCTGCTTTGATGGACAATGGGAGGAGACTGGTTTTAACCACAACTACTGTTGCAATCACTGCTAACCCAACGTCGCCCCCCGGGATAGCGTCAATAAAAAAAACCAGGACGTTATAAATCGGGTCAAAGAAAACAGTGTGCCAAATGAATGAAAACATAATGGGGCTATTCTACCTTGCTTTTAGTATAGTAGCGAGGAGGGTTTTTATTTCTGGTTCTATAGCTGTTTGAGTAAGCGTTTTTGCTGTTGGTTTACCAATAATGATGTAGATGCCGGTTACCCCCGTTTCAATATCAAGCACACGGCGCGCTGCCGCATATACCCGACGCCGTAGGGTATTACGGTCAACCGCGTGTTTATGGACTTTTTTACCAACCACTACCGCCACTGCCCGTAGCGGGGCAGAGGAGTACACCAGGGTAAAATGATCACTGTGTGTCCGCTTTCCGATCTTAAAATACCGAGTAAACTCGGTTCGATCGAGACGTTCGTTTTTGCTAAACATATAAAATAGTATACCGCCTTTACCTCGAGTATCTAAACTACCGTCATGTAACCAATTCGGCACTAAAGCTACGTGCGAGAGTGTACGGGGATTTATTTTTCACGTAAAAGCCCCGTATACGAGGTGAGTAAGCGACGAGCTTACGCAAGACTTATTGAGTTATTTTGTAAGCTTAGCGCAACAAAATAGCCAATAAGTAGACAGTTCCCGTAAGGAAACGATTGGTGAGGGGGCGAGCCGTACGTATTGTACGGTGAACGCCCGAATCCATGAAGTCAACGACGTAGACGGGGTTTGTACGTGGAAAATTTAGCGGGCTTTTGATGGTTTGACAGTCAATTGTGCCCTTCCTTTGCGACGTCGTGCCAAAATAACTTTAGCTCCAGCAGCGGTAGCCATGCGAACGAGAAAACCGTGTGTGGTAGCTCGCTTTTGTTTTGATGGTTGATAGGTTCGTTTACTCATATGAATATCTTATTAGTGGCACAACTATACAGGTTTTTTATTATTTCGCAACTAAATTACCAGCCTATAGCACCATTTGCTTTGTCGCCTTTGATAATCTGGCCTAAAGCGTACATTACGTACCCTGAGGTCTGCACTCGAGGACGCCTCGCATCTAGGGGCATGCCCGGATAACTAACTATTTATCCTGCGTTTTACATTCAGCAATGCAAAAATGTTGTCCCCAGACTATCCACAGTTGCTAATTTTTTGTGAATAAAGAGGGGTACTTTTTTCGGGTTTTTTGGTGGGGTTGTTTACAGTTTTGGTGGAGCCGGTATACTACTGGTACTCGACTGAAATCTTTCACTCATGCCTCCTACATTACACTCACATCAGACCAATACCATCGTTCGCACCGAGCAAATTGACGTCAAAGGTCTGTGGGATAACGCGTTGGTTAAAATTGAATTATCAATTACGCCCGCTAATTTTAAAACCTGGTTTCGGGATACACACATAATATCTCTTGAGGACGGCACCTTAACTATTGGGGTACCAAGTGTGTTTGTCCGCGATTGGTTGGCGGATAAATTCCAGTCAATGATTCTAAAAACGCTACGTGAAATTACTCCGTATGTACGAAGTATCGAATATGCAGTGATGCAGCGCAGCGACCGCAGGGGAGATGGTGTTAAAAACCAAACTATCAACGCCGCTCTCCCGCTCGAGGACTACTATGTAAATAAAAGTGACAACCTAAACCCTAAATACTCTTTTGAGAACTTTGTGGTGGGGCCGTACAACGCTTTGGCGCATGCGGCTGCTAAAACTGTGGCTGAAAAGCCTGGGATTGCATACAATCCACTCTTTATTTATGGTAAAACTGGCCACGGTAAAACTCACTTGATCCAAGCGGTCGGAAACCATATTAAAAAAACCGGAAAAAAGGTATTTTACGTTACCAGTGAACGATTTGCGGTGGACTATTTTAACTCGTTGCAGAGTGGTACCGCTAACAGTTTTAAAGATAAGTATCGACAGTACGACGTATTGATCATGGACGATGTGCAGTTTTTAGCCACCAAGGAAAAGACTCAGGAAGAACTGTTCCATTTGTTCAACGCGCTCCATGATACCAACAAGCAAATTGTCTTCTCGAGTGACATGCACCCAGCACTCCTCGCAGGCCTCGAAGACCGCCTCCGGTCGCGGTTTGGACAGGGGATGATTGTTGATATTCCCGCACCAGACACCGAATCACGAGCGGCTATCCTCCGTGCCAAAGCAGCTCAAAACAGTATCTCGCTCGCTGATGATGTGGTCGAGCACTTAGCACACACGATTGAGGGTAACATTCGTGAGCTTGAAGGGGCGCTGAATACTATTATGTGTCAGTCGCAATTATTAGGACGCACCCTCACGATTGACGAAGTAAAGGCCATCATTAAAAACAGTAGCCGCCCACGCAAGACCCTGGCGGTGTCTGATGTGGTAGATAAAGTCGCCCGTTTTTTCGATATTGATCAGGCTAGTATCTATGAAAAGACCCGTCGCAAGGAGGTGGTTAAACCCCGCCAGATCATCATGTATATCTTGCGCGAAGATTTTCAGGTTTCGTATCCCGCTATTGGCAAAAAATTAGGGGGAAGAGACCACACCACCGTCATCCACAGTTGTGAAAAAATAAAACGAGACCTCAAAATAGACGCGGAACTAGAAGAAGAGATAACTCAGGTACGCTTACTCCTTAAATAGATTAAAAACTATCCCTTCGGGGATAGTTTTTAATTATCCTAAACAAGTGGGGGATACTCGTGGGATTAACGTGTATAGGGCCTAGTACTACCCACTGAACAAGGCCTATAATCATGAAGTATTTGCACTTTTACTGGGTATAAAAGAGGGGGTTATCCCCGTGTCTTTGCCAACAAATAGTTATCCCATATTCTATAAACAGTATCCACAGCATCATGCACAAGTATTTTAGAAATAAAGGTGCTACAGTAACCTTATAAATACAACATATTTTTAGCTTATGCACACTTCCCCAGCCCTAATAGAGGAGAGTAAAATATAAAAAAATGAAAATAACTATCAACCAACAAAAACTTATACACACACTAGAATTGATCACTAGAGTAAGTATTAAACATGTGACCCTCCCGGTACTACAGTGTGTTTTAATAACAGTGAAAGATACCACAGTGACGTTTAAAGCAACGAATCTTGAAATAGGGATTGAGGTTGCTGTCGAAGCGTTTATTGAAACTGACGGAATCGTAGCAGTTTCAGCTACTACCCTACTGCAGGCAGTACAGTACATTACTAAAAAAGAAGTGATTTTGTCGGTAACTGAAGGGGTGTTATCAGTTGATAGTGGTAGTGGAAAAACTACTATTAATACGATCCCCTATGATGAATTTCCGTCTATTATTAAACTGACAAGCGCTGGAGCAAGTATTCAAAAAAATCTATTTGCGTTAGGTATTAAGACAGTCGCTTTTGCTGCGTCGCAATCATCAATCAAACCAGAGTTAGGGAGTATTTTTATTCAACAAAAAAAAGAGCATTCACTCACCTTTGTCGCTACCGACTCATTTAGGCTCATGGAGAAAACAGTTCCTCAAAAGAATTTTGTTCTCGAACAGACGGTATTGATACCACAAAAGAATGCTATTGAGCTAGCGCGTATTTGTGACTTACTTGAGACTGATCCCGTACTGATTATTAACGAAAACCAGTGTGCGCTGTCTTTCTCTGAGGGTGTTTATATCACCTCAAGGTTACTATCAGGATCGTTTCCTGATTATGAGCAAATTATTCCCAAAGAATATATTACCCATACAACTGTTCTTAAAAATGATCTACTACAATCATTTAAGAAAACCCAAGTATTTCTAAATAAATTCATGCAGGTCACTGTTAAAATATCACGGGATTCAATTGTAGTTTCTTCCCAAAATGGCGAAGTTGGTACCACTACCGACACTATAAAAGTACAAACCGATGGCGAAGAGCTTACTTTAAATTTCAACCAACAATACCTCATTGATCCTCTAACACACATCAGCGACGAAAGTATTATTCTCCACTTCGCCGGCATCGGCCGCCCGCTCGTTTTACAAGGCACCTCTGATACCACCCTGCGGTATCTGGTAATGCCTATGAATAAGTAAAACAACGAGCGGCAGCGAGTATGATTTTACTTAGTTCCCGATTTGCCCTTCCTTAGGGCCAATCGCTGGAACATCAAGGTAAAGAAATAAACTTCAATACCAGCAGACATGATACTCAAGTATGATTTTACTTAACTCTTGATTTTTTCTCCCCTAGAGAAAATAATTAGAACATCAAGGTAAAGAAATAAACTTCAATACCAGCAGAATTATATACAGTAGAAAAAGTTGTTGATAGACCCTAGGTCATTCCCCTATATAATCATCTGTTCCCTACCCTATCTCCATAACTCACATCTCTCTACCTTATGTACAAAAACACCCCACCCCCACCCAAGCGAAAAAACCGGCGCGGGGAGATTGTGAAAGTCAGTGCTCTGTTTGATAAATACAAAACCATCCTCAAAGCTCCCCAAGGGACTGTAGTAAAAGAGGTGATTGAGGTCATTGAAGATTTAACAGGGATAAAAATTGATCGTAAATATATAAAGTACTCAGTCACCAGCAAAACCATCTCCCTGACCGCCCCCAGTGCCCTTAAACAAGAAATTTCCCTCCATAAGGCTGAAGTCATGCTCCACCTCAAAGCTCGCTTAGGAGAGCAGAGTGCCCCAAAAATTATCTTTTAAATTAAAACCCCCGCAAACGGCACACTTCTTCGTTGTCCTACGCAATATACTCCTCACCGTGAGAAAGTTTGGGAGACTTTCGCAAGAGGTTACCAGCTATTTTGAAAAAATAGCGATAACCTGAACAGCTTCTGTATGAAGCAACGAGTACGGCTCGTCGTATTTTACTCGTCCGCCTACAGCGGTGGTACACCTTGTCGCTATCAAAGATAGCAGGCAAGGTCTTGCGAAGTGACATTTGGTCACTTCTCACCTGAAATTGCACTCGTTTGCGGGGGTTTTAAAGCGTAGGCTACTAGGTTTGTTTACCGTCTGTTCCGGATGATTGTGGTTTCAATTACGGGTACTGGTTCGGTGGTGGTGGCTATTGGGGCAGTGGTGGTGCTTTGTAATATGGCGCCGTAGGTCTTGTTCTTCCAGGCTTGGACAGCGTACTCCCAATTGTAGAACTGATCGTCACTAGCTGGATTGCTTGGGTAGGGCCCTTGGGGGTTATCTTTTTGGACAAAGTACAAGATAGAGTGGATGTTCCCAAGCATGCTACTCATGTCAACTGTAGAACTACTGTTTTGCGCATTAGCAATAATCATACTGGTATCAATGTAGTCGCCACGAATGATCGGTTTTACACCAGCGAGATTAATTTGAGGTTGAGGAAACCGTTCGTCGGGAATCTTTGTGAGAGCAAAATCAAAAAACTCGCGCCACATTGGCGTCACAATCAATCCTGAGAGCCCACCCCCCATTGGTTTGTTGTTATTGTTGCCGACCCAGGTCCCCACGGCGAGGTTTGGGGTGTAGCCCATGAGCCACGCATCACGGAGGTTGTTAGTACTACCTGTTTTCGAACCTACGTCTCTGGTTGTAAAATTAACCAAAGAATTAGCTCCCCATAATGGTGTGCGAGCCACATTGTCTGTAAGTACATCACTAATCATAAGGGCGACATTCCGGTCGAGTACTTGTTTGTTCTCGACTGTACTTTCAAATACCATTACCCCTTTAGAATCTTCAATTTTAAGGATACTACGCGGGGTTGCCCGGACACCTTCATTGGCGAATACACCATAAGCATGAGTCATATCAAGGAGGCGTACCTCACCGCCACCTAGTACGAGAGTCAGTCCATAGCGTTCTGGGTCATTTAAGGTCGTTAGCCCCATATCAGCCGCGAGTTTCAGGGAGTTTTTAATACCGGCTAGATAGAGCGTTTGTACAGCAGGAATGTTGAGCGATTGAGCCATGGCGTTGCGCATACTCACAGGCCCGAGGAATTTACCATTGTAGTTGTTTGGTGAGTAACACGGCGATTCTGAGCTTGTGCTGTCCGGTGGACACAGAGGTGAGAACTGGGTTTTAACGTCAAAAAGAATTGTGTTAGGGAGGTAGCCTTTGGAAAAAGCCGCAGCATAAATAAATGGTTTAATTACTGATCCTGGTTGGCGCTCGGCGAGGGCGATGTTGTAATTACCGTCAATGTCTTCACTAAAGTAGTCCTTGGAACCCACCATCGTCAGAACATCTCCTGTATGTGGGTCAACAGCGACCAGTCCAGCATTATCAGCCTTAAATCGCTCTACATTTGTAGCAGCGTGTTTTGCGACAATTTTTTCTGCTTGTTCTTGGAATTCGTAATTTAATGTCGTTGTTACTTTGAGACCCCGTTCAGCGAGTGCTTCTTCACCAAATTGTTTGACTAGTTGTTCCCGAATAAACATTACAAAATGTGGAGCTCTAATGCCAGAGATGGCTTGTGGTAGAAATACTACCTCGACATCTTTGGCGGCGGCATATTCATCAGCGGTAATTAGTCCATTTTCAAGCATCCTCGCCAGTACTGTTTTTTGACGCTCGTCAAGGTTGGTCCGATTATTTCCGTACGGCGAGAGAAAAGTTGGCGCTTGTGGTAATGCAGCGATATAAGCGGCTTCAGGTAAAGTTACATCAGCTGCTTTTTTACCAAAAAATGACTGTGAGGCTTCTTCAACCCCATAAATAGTTCCGCCGTAAGGTGACTCATTGAGATACACGCCAAGAATTTCATCTTTTGATAGTACGCGCTCCAGTTTAATAGACAAAATAGCCTCTTTTATTTTACGGGTGAGTTTCTTTTCTCGCTGGAGGACTGAGTTTTTGATGACCTGTTGAGTGATGGTCGATCCGCCCTGACCGCCGAGGTCGCCGGTAGTTATATTAGAATAGGCAGCACGCATAATACCGCGAATGTCTACACCAGGGTGACTGTAGAAGCGTTCATCCTCGATGGCGATGGTAGCGTTTTTGAGGTACCGGGAGATATTTTCGTACGGAACAATAGTCCGCTTTACATCCTGGTGGAGGTCATAGAGGAGGATTTCTCCGGTCCGGTCATAAATTTTTGTTGACTGCAAAACACGCCTGTCTTCAAATGATGAGAGGTCAGGGATTTCCAGAGTTGATACCCAGACCAGTACTCCACTCACGAGGATTACCAAGCCCACAAAAATAGTAATCAAGGTATCAACGATAACCCGCTTGTAATGCATTTTCCACCACGTCTTTGATCTGATTTTTTTCAACATAAATATATGATACAAGTTTCGTATTCTGCCAATAGTACCACGGTTTGTCCAGTGATATGAGGACGAGCGTGTGGTACATTATGCATATGAAACTTTCAGAAGAATTGGTGGCCCGAGGTTTTATTCATCAACACACCAGCGACTCGCTTGGCGAGGTGATAGATGACCAGGTCCGGACTATTTACCATGGAATTGACCCGACCGCTGACTCGGCGCACGCAGGGAATATGGTGATTTGGTTGCTTTTGCGCCATTTGGCTACAGCCGGCCACCGGATTATTTTTCTCGTGGGTGGTGGTACGGGGATGATTGGTGACCCAAAACCAGACGCCGAGCGTGTACTGCAAGACGTCGCTGTCACCGACCTAAATGTTAAAAAAATTAAAGCCCAAGCCCAGCGTTTGATTGGGGGTGATAGTGCCGCTATTACGTTTGTAAATAACAAAGATTGGTTGGAGGGGGAAGGGTTACTTACGTTCTTGCGGGATATCGGTAAACATTTTACTGTAAATGAGTTACTCAAAAAAGATGCTATTGCGAAACGGGTAGCGGGTGATACTGGTATTTCCTACACCGAGTTCGCGTACCCGCTCCTGCAAGCCTACGATTACCTCGTTTTACAACGTCAGTATGGTTGTGATGTTCAGGTTGGTGGTTCTGACCAGTGGGGTAACATCGTGGCCGGGGTGGATTTGATTAGACGTAAAGAAAAACAAGTGGTCCACGCCCTGACCGTTCCCTTGGTTATTGATAAAGCTACCGGCAAGAAATTTGGAAAAAGTGAAGGGAATGCGGTGTGGCTCGATGCGGATAAAACATCACCTTTTGCATTCTATCAATTTTGGCTTAATACCAGTGACGAGAGCGTCATTGACTATTTGCGGTTGTTCACATTTTTACCACTGTCTCAGATCGATGAATTGGCCTGCGCGGTGGTAGATGCTCCGGCCAGTAGGCAAGCCCAAAAAGAACTGGCGGTCGCTGTCACGACCTTTGTTCATGGTCTTGAAACGACCGAGTCAGTAATGACTGCAACAGCGAGTCTGTTTGGTGGGGGTGATATGGCTACATTAGACCAGGCGACAAAAAACATCTTGCTCGCGAGCGCCCCGGTGTACGCACTAGCAAGTCCGACTCCAATCATTGACGTATTGGTGGCCAGTGGCCTGGCTTCGAGTAATCGTGAAGCGCGGACATTTATTGAATCTGGGGCGGTGACCCTTGGTGGTGAAAAAATTGCCACACCCGACCAATTGGTTACAGTAGCGGTCTCCGACCTCATCCCCCTTAGACGCGGTAAAAAGAATGTCGTTATCTTATACAAGGCATAAAAATATAAAAAACAGCCCAGCTCAAATGCCAGGCTGTTTTTTATTACATTTCGTCGATGTCATCAAAGGCGTCAAATTCGACATCTTCGGCGTCATCCTCTAGTTCGGCGTCCCCTTCCTCATCCTCTTCTTTTTCTTCCTCGTCATCATCTTCTTCTTTGGTTGGAAGGATTCCAAATCCTTCTAGTTCATCATCCTCTTCGGCGTCGTCTCCAGCTACTTCATCCAACAAATCATCAGCCAACGTCGCTTCGTCGTCACCCAATTCCTCGGCTTCTTCAACGTCGTCATTCATGGTGCTCGCAAAATTACTGATCATACTTTTTTCTTATAGCTAATGTTGTAACAAAGCTGGCAACTTTTTGCAACCCCTAAATATACCGGTTCGGTTTTAGTTTCGCCCGTATTGAGCGAGGCATGTTACTCCTACCGCAATGGCGTCGTATTCATCGTCGAGTACTCCCATGGGTACGTTAGCCACCAGGCGGTTGATCATATCGTAGACAGCTCGTTTGTCACTACTACCATAGCCAGTGACGGCGACTTTTATTTCTTGGGGACCAAATTCATACACCGTGCAGCCAGCCGTTTTAGCCAAATACATGATAATCCCCCGCGCCTGCGCCACCCCGATAGCTGTCGTGATGTTTTTATTAAAAAACAACGTTTCAATCGCTACCGAATCTGGTGTGAATTGAGTCAATAGTCCCGCGACGGCGTTACCAATGGTAACTAGTCGATCAGCGAGGGGTGACGATTTATCAGTTAGCACACAATTTGAATGCACAATAAACTCTTTACCGTCAAGGTATTCCATAATAGCCACCCCTAACCGATCATAGCCGGGATCTATAGCAAGTACGCGCATATTAATCCAGTTTACCATCTAGACGGTGATCGCCAAAATAGGCAGATTACTTCGTTACCCGGCGCAAAATAATCTTCACGGTACAGAAAGTACCGCTCAGCTTATTTTACTTGGGTGCCTCGTACTCTATCCTGTTTTGACAATCACTTAGAGTCTTCCAACCCCATTTTGCAAAGAGAGAAGATGGATAAGTGACTCAGATACGAGGCGCGACAGAGCGAACGTGTGAGCCGTACTTTTCGTACGGTGAACACGTGAGCGATAGGAGTAACGAAGTAGATGAGGCGTTTATACTTCTTCGGGTGTATCGGCGGTGGTGTAAATATCCTGCACATCATCCTGATCTTCCAATTTTTCAATCAGGTCTGCTAATTTCTCACCGTCCTCGTCAGACAGTTCTACTACGGTTTGGGGGATATACCCATCCTCGGTTTTTGTAAACGCCCAACTGGCACTGCCTGGTCCACCAATAGCTAGTCCAGCTTTGGTAAAAATACTGCGAATTTCAGGCGCTGTACGGTTGTTGTTGTCGGTAATAGTGGTAATTAAAATGGCAGTGCCACCTGGACCAAATGCCTCGTACATAATTTCCTGCAGCGCAGCACCGTTGGCCCCGGCACCTTTGGCAACGGCACGATCGATATTTTCTTTTGGCATCGAATCTGCTTTGGCCCGGATAATGACGGCCTGGAGCCCAGCCGAAGCGAGGTTTCCGGCAGCCTTGCGCGATTCCATAGCAATCAGTAGCGAGTGCTTAGAGAATATTTTACTTCTCTTTCCATCGGTTGCCGCTTTTTTATGTTTAATTTTTGACCATTTGTTGTGTCCGCTCATAAATAGAGTGTGATTACTGATTGGTATAAGTTTAGTTGAAATAAGAGCGGTTGACAAGTGTAACACTTCTGTTACACTACTCTAATTATGGCAACCCTTAAAAAAAGAATTAATATTTCCGTCTCTGACGCAGTCGAGCAAGCGGTAACGCTCTTGGCGAAACGAGATGATGTACCTCAAGCAACAAAGGTCACCGAACTTCTAGAGTTGGCTCTAGAACTTGAAGAGGATACTTATTTTACTGCAGTGGTTAAAAAAAGATTAGAGGAAGTAACTATTTGGAAAACCCATCAGGAAGTGTGGTCATAGTTATTTTGTATGTATACCCTGCAGTATCATCCGCTCGTGGTTTCAGATGATATTCCGCGGGTAAACGGTGCTTGGAAGAAAAAAATTCAGGGGGCCATTGAGTCAAAATTACTCTTGGAGCCACTCCTCTACGGAGTACCACTGCGTCGTGATTTGCATGGTTGTTATAAATTACGCGTAGGTGAGTATCGAGTAATTTATCAAGTGAAAAAAACCGACATCTACATCATTGCTATTGGTAATAGAAGTGACGTATATAAACTTCGGCCAGCAAGACGTCTAGGATAATTTCTGTAAATGACTGTAGGCCAAGGCGGCAGCGATGCGACCGCGGGGGGTGCGTTCGAGTAACCCCTGGCGGATGAGGTAGGGTTCGATGACGTCTTCGATGGTGGATTGTTCTTCGCCGGTTGCGGCCGCAATCGTATTGAGACCCACCGGGCCGCCATTAAATTTATGAATGATGGCTTCGAGAACGGCGCGGTCAGGAGAGCCTAATCCTAACGTATCGACACCCAGGAGGGCAAACGTACGGTTGACCACATCAGGCGTGATGCTGCCTTTCTCTAGTTGAGCCAAATCTCGGCAACGTTTGAGGAGGTAGTTGGCCGTTCGCGGGGTGGCCCGGCAACGCATAGCGATACTCTCGAGGAGCGCTCGTTCACTAGCCATCCCTAATAGTCCCGCTGATCGCTCTAGAATGTCTGCAATTTCGTTGTCGCTATAAAATTCCAATCGAAACGTCCCACCCGAGAATCGACTCCGCAGTGGCGCCGATAACAGAGAAATACGGGTAGTGGCCGCGACCAAAGTAAAAGGCGGTAGTTCGAGCTGGACCGTCCGGGCCGATGGTCCTTTGCCGATAATAATATCAAGGACGCCTGATTCCATCGCCGGATAAAGGACTTCCTCAATCGTTTTAGATAGGCGATGAATTTCGTCAATAAACAGCACATCGCCAGGGGCGAGATTGGTTAAAATAGCAGCGAGGTCACCAACCCGTTCAATGGCGGGGCCTGAGGTCGTCCGCATATTGGTACCAAGGGTTTTAGAAATCAAATGAGCCAGCGTGGTTTTGCCTAATCCCGGTGGTCCGTAGAGCAGAATGTGTTCCGCCGCGTGCCCCCGCTCGCGCGCTGCTGTCAGCAAAATCCTTAGGTTTTCCTTTATTTTACTCTGCCCTACGTACTCCTCCCACGTCTGCGGTCGCAAGGTTTGGTCGAGGTGTCCGGATTCATCCCGGGTGATATTTGATTTAGTCGGTAGCGTATCCATAACCCGAACAGTATAGCATTTTCATAATAATAGCAGAGCCAAAGCATGAGTGCTTGACAAAAGCAATCTACCATGCTAGTATAGTAATTAATCGGCAGGGAGAGATTCCTACGAGCACTGCTCTCTCACAATAAACCAGACCATAAATCGCCAAACCTGGCGGAATTTTTTGTGTCGATTCCAGAATATAACTCTCTAAGCAACTTGAATACATTGCGAGGATTACGTGGCGCCGGCCCTAGAGCCGGAATGCTGGGTAATCCCTTAGCGTGGTATTCACTTTCAATGCGGAAGCTTTGCTTAGAGAGTTATGTGCTCGAATGAGATGAGTAAAGGAGCAGAGGACGAACTACGTCCGACTATAACACAATCATAATAAAACACAGCTTGACCGGTGACCGTTTACAGTTTCAAGTGTAATAAGACAACATCTCAATTTGAGATGTTGTCTTATTAACTACGTTGCGGAGCAGTGCAGATATTTAGCGATTTGATCTATCGTTACACAGTATGGTTTTGGAAATCGTCTGGTGGTACATGGGTATCGGCATCAATCATCCCGCCCTGACCACCGCCTTTGGTATTAGTGAGGTCAACTACTCGCTCTAATTCTTCGAGTGACGTAATACCGGCTAATACTTTCACAACCCCGTCTTGCGCCATCGTGGGTATTTTTTGGTGCTTTGCGGCTTCGAGGATGGTGTGCTCTCGTGGGTCGCGAATGACGGCTTCTTCGACTTCGTTATCAATTACGATGGCTTCAAAAATGCTCGCCCGTCCCTTGAAGCCGGTGTTCCCACAGGCCGGACAGCCGACCGCCCGGTAGAGCATAAGCGGATCAGGTACCGGCAGTGGTTCGGGGTAGCCCAGGGCGATATTTTGGACTAGAGCCACTTCCCGGGCAGTAGCGAGGTATTGTTCCCGGCACACGGTACATAAAATACGAGCGAGCCGTTGCCCCAGCATTATATTAATCGAGCTCCCGATGATGCGTGAATCAACCCCGAGATCAATCAGACGGGGGAAGCCACCGACCGCACTATTGGTGTGCAGGGTTGTAAATACTAGGTGGCCGGTTTGGGCGGCGTGGATAGCAGTTTCGGCAACTTCACGATCGCGGATTTCACCGATCATAATGATGTCTGGGTCTTGGCGCAGGATTGCTCTCAGGCCACTTTCGAAACTATAGTCCGGTCCAACTTGAGTTTGCACAATGCCATCAAGTTTGTACTCAACGGGATTTTCAATGGTGATAATTTTTTTCTCAGAATCGTGTACCTCGCGGAGGAAGGCATAGAGGGCGGTTGTTTTACCTGACCCTGTTGGACCGGTGGTAATAATGAGTCCATTGGGGCGTTTGAGTTGTTCGCGCATGACAGCTTCAAGGAGTGGATTTAGCTGTAGTTTACTCATGCTGAAACTGGCTACTCCGGGATCAAGTAGTCGCATCACGATGGATTCACCGCTCGCCCCGGGGATTATAGACGACCTCACTTCGATTTCGCGTGAGCCAAAATTAAATTGGAAGCGACCGTCTTGGGCTTCTTTTCGTTGGTTTAAGGTCATCCCTGAGAGTAATTTCAGACGAGACATAATCCGGCCACAGAGCAGGCTCTCGAGATTAACAATATCTAGGAGGACACCATCAAGCCGATAACGCAGGCGAATGGATCCGACTTCGGGCTCGATGTGAATATCTGATGCTTTGAGAGCGAGAGCGCCCGCGAAAATTAGTTCGAGGGTTTGCGAAATACGCCGCGGACTATTGATGGTGCTAATTTTAGAGAATGCACCAGCGACGTCAGCGACCGTTTGGATGGTGCTCGCTGATTTCATAATGTCGTCAGGGTTGATATCGAGGACTCCCTTTTTACTGGCGGTAGAATTCCTATGGTCGGCGTAGCGAACGAGGCCGTGCTCGAGGCTCGCGGCTGAACAGAGATAGAGCTGTGTGGTGTAGCCCAACGCCAACAACGGGGCGAGAATTTTTTCAGTTAGAGGTTGATTGGGAGTGGTGATGGCAATCGATATATGTTTACGCGCTAGTTCGAACGCTAACATGTTGGCTGCTCTAGCGTCGGCTTCTTTGATCAGCATTACTGCCTCGGGGTTGATGGTGTAGCCGCGCAGGTCAATGTACTGCAGGCCGTATTGGGGAGCGATGGCCTGCATCAGTTTTTCTTCACCACGTTTGCGCAGTGCAGCCACTTGGGCGTTGGTGGTTGTGTCGTTAAATTCAGCCATATTAGAGAATAGATGCGTAGAGAAATTATACCACTAGTTTGTACCGAGATACGAAATTGGGCGGTGACTTATGTCGGTTCGCCTCGGGCGACTGAATCGGGTACAATGCTGGTATGATGACACAAACCCACTCGTACGACGTGACTACTCTCGAACAATTAGCTTTGGTTGCTGAAGCGGTGATTTCCCAGGGGACAGCAGCGGCAGTACAGAATCGCGCAACCGTGATTGCATTATCCGGAGATTTAGGTGCCGGGAAAACAACGTTTGTCCAATTACTCGCCAATGAGCTTGGTCTTACCGAGTCCGTGACTAGTCCTACGTTCGTGATTATGAAACAATACGAAACAAATCACGCTACCTTTGCCACCCTCGTGCATATTGATGCGTACCGCATTGAGACCGCTGATGAAATGCGACCACTCGGATTTGCTGCCATAGTACAGCAACCGAACACCCTCGTCTGTATCGAGTGGGCAGAAAAGATTGCAGACGTTTTACCGCAGGTTGATTACCGTATCGAACTTGCTCTCCACGCCACTGGCCTCCGCACCCTTAATCTCACTACGTATGGCAACTAAAAAGAAACCGGAGCACAAGACTCTCGTCCTCCTTGACTCACATGCGATTTTACACCGGGCGTACCATGCGTTGCCTGATTTTGCATCTCCGACCGGTGAGCCAACCGGAGCCCTCTATGGTGTTGTCGCGATGTTACTTAAAATTATCGAAGATTTTAAACCAGATTACATCGCGGCCTGTTTTGACCTACCTGAACCGACCTATCGCCACGAAGCATTTGCGGATTATAAAGGGACGCGGAGCAAAACCGATGACGCCCTGATTGCTCAAATCGAACGCTCACGCGATATTTTTGCCGCCTTTGGGATTCCAATTTATGAGCACCCCGGGTTTGAAGCCGACGACATGCTCGGTACCATTGCGTACCAAACACGAGATGACAAAGACCTGACCGTGATTATTGCTTCGGGTGATATGGATACTCTGCAGTGTGTTGATAGAAAACGAGTCCAAGTTTATACCCTCAAAAAAGGCATCAAAGACACCGTGCTCTATGACGAAGCGGCCGTTAAGGAACGATTCGGATTTGGGCCAACTCTGGTGCCAGACTACAAAGGTCTGCGCGGTGATACTTCAGATAATATCCCGGGGATTGTGGGGATTGGTGAAAAAACAGCGACTGACCTAATTACTCAATTCGGCGGTTTGGATGATATCTATAAAAAATTAAAAAAAGCTGATGCCTCATTTTTGACGGCCGGCATTAAACCGCGCATCATTGGACTCCTAAAAGACGGGGAAGAGGAGGCGCGGTTTTCAAAAATGCTGGCCACTATCCGCACCGACGCGCCAATTATATTTGAAGCTCACGCCACGCATTGGCAAGAGCGGGCCGATACGGACGCAATTCTAAAGCTATTTGGGGAATTAGGATTTCGGACCCTCGGCGCTCGAATCAAAACCTTGTTTGCCCTGGCTGCTGATGTTCCCTCCGATCCTGCGGGGAGTGGTGTCGGTGCATCTGATATTAAAAGAGCCTCGGTCTTGTTGTGGTTGATTGATTCGGAACGTACCAACGCCAGTTACGTAGATATTATCGACTACGGTCGGTCCTATTTAGAAACCGCCGATTTTACTGAAATTATTGCCAAACTTGAAGATCGGGTGTTGGCAGAACCCGGCCTGGCCTCGGTGTACACAAATATCGAGCAGCCACTGATGGAGGTGATCACACATGTAAATGCCACTGGTATTACCCTCGACATTGATTATTTAGCGACCTTATCAAAAACGATGCACGCGGAGCTCCGGACTCTCGAAAGTAAAATCTACGCACACGCTAGCCGGGAATTTAATATCAACTCCCCAAAACAGGTAGGCGAAGTGTTGTTTGATGAATTAGGACTCAAGCCAAAATATCAAAAGAAAACCGCCGGCGGACAGCGTTCAACCAAAGAATCCGAGCTCGATAAAATGCGGGAAGACCATCCCATCATCACTGAGATTCTGCGGTACCGGGAGTTGCAGAAACTGGTGTCTACGTATATTGATAATTTGCCACCACTCGTGAGTCCTGATGGACGCCTGCGGACTACGTTTGTACAAACCGGGGCGGCGACCGGACGCATGGCGTCACAAAATCCCAATCTCCAAAATATCCCGATTCGCACCGAAGAGAGTAAGGCTATTCGTCAGGCGTTTGTAGCTGGTCCTGGGTATTCAATTGTTTCGATTGATTACTCGCAGATTGAATTACGGATTGCGGCAATTTTATCCGGTGACGCCAAAATGGTAGAGATCTTTGCGCGGGGTGAAGACGTCCATACGGGAGTGGCCGTGCGCGTGTTCGGGGTCAAACCCGAAGAAGTCACTCGCGAGATGCGGCGCAAGGCCAAAGTAATTAACTTCGGCATTCTCTACGGTATGGGGGTTAATGCTCTGCGGGGAAATTTAGGCGAAGGCACCAGTCGTGAAGAAGCCCAGGAATTTTTCAATGCGTATTTTAATACGTTTACGAGGTTAGCCGAATACCTCGAGGAAACCAAAGACTTTGCCCGTACTTATGGCTACACCAAAACCCTCTTTGGCCGGCGTCGCCATTTTCCCGGCATGCAATCAACCGCTCCCTTTATTCGCGCCCAGGCCGAACGAATGGCCATCAATGCGCCGGTCCAGGGGACGGCAGCTGATGCGATGCGGGTGGCGATGAACCGGGTCTATCAGTACATCACTACAAACAAGAAAACTGACGACATCCATATCCTCCTGCAGGTACACGATGAACTTTTGTTTGAAATAAAAAATGAAGCCCTCGAAGCTGAGATTCCAAAGTTAGTCGACCTGATGCAGGGTGTACTGGCGGGATATGAAACACGAGGCGTGCCAATAAAAGCTGATGTGGCCGTGGGGCCGAATTGGGGGATGCTCGAGGATAGATAAAAGAAAAACTGGTGTCATATCACGGTTTTTCTTTTAGTATTTTCGGTATGTTTTCTCACTTCGTCTACCGATGTCTAATATTTCAATATCATTATATTTACGCCTAAATATAATTCTGACGTCACCAGAACGTGCTCTGTATACGTCTGTATAACCCTTTAACTTTTTTACGTCCAGACCGTCTATTAAACTGGATAGTATTTTATCAATTAAAGTATCAATCTCCAGTTGTTGGGTAATTGACAGTCGTCTAAGAAACTTTTGGTTTTTGTCCATGCATTGCTCTAAGTGATTTAAGAATCTCTCGCCCAGATACACCATTTTTATTTATTTCAGTGAAATCAATCACAGTTTCCCAGCCTGATTCCTCGTCATCGATGGGATTAATAGTAAAGAGTGGGGTAGAGCGACGGAATACAGTTATCTGTTCACCATTTTGTACTTTGGTGATGTAGGTTTCCATATTCTCACGGAGTTCCTTGAGGCCGATAATAGTTTTTGTTTGCATATTTTATGTTGCCTTATTATGTGATGAAGACCCAGCATCGCTTTCTATAATTTGTCTTACTAATTTGTGGCACTTACTAGTAAAGTTTATCTTAAGCTAATCTTTCCGTCAAGGCGCACTGCTCATTATTTTGCTACAATACTAACCATCTATGTTGCATCTTTATTATGGGAATGACACCATTGCTGTCCGTGCTCGCGGCTTGGCGGCGGCTGATGTGTTAGCTGCCGAACAAAACGCCCGGATTACGCGAATTGAAGTGGGTGATTTTGCGCCGGGCATCTTAGCTAACTTGCTTGGTGCTACGTCACTTTGGGGTGATCGGGAAATGTATGTACTTGATACCCCATCTGATGATGCAACTTTTTACGCGGAGGTGGCCCTGAATGCTGCCGCGATGGGGGAGTCCGCCAATCAGTTTGTGATTATGGAGGGGGCACTGCTCGCTTCCGAGCGCAAGAAATTCGAGAAGTTTGCGGCCACCATCGAAGAATCAAAACGAGAAGCTGCAGAACGTTTTGATGTGTTCCGTATGGCCGAGGCGTTGTCTAAGCGGGATAAGAAATCACTCTGGGTCCTCTTACAAGAAGCGAAGCGAGCCGGACTGTCAGCTGAGGAAATAATTGGTACCTTATGGTGGCAAATAAAGTCGCTCAGACTCGCCGCAGTAACCAAATCAGCCGACGAAGCCGGCATGAAATCCTATCCGTATGATAAAGCAAAGCGGGCACTCTCATTATTTAAACCAGGGGAATTGGAAGCGACGTCAGCGAATTTACTGCGTGTGTATCATGATGGGCACGGGGGAGTGCGGGATATTGATGAGGGGTTGGAAGAGTGGGTGCTGCGGGGGTAGGTTGTGAGTTATCTAAGGCTTCCAAATTTTAAAACCATTGCGTCTGAAATGATGATGCGATTATTAGTCTTGGCAATAAGTCCCAGATTTGGATTAACCTCGAACCCTACATAAATTACTATTTTCCTTCTGCTTCGTACCTCACTCACTGCTGGTTGATAGTCAGAATCCGAAGCGACTAAAAATATTTTATCAACAGCGTTGTCACAAGCCATTGCTACCATTGAAACTGCGAGTGATACATCAACCCCCTTCTCTCGATACTTTGGTTTAGTATCACCAGGAAAGCGGTAGTCTGCTCGTAGCGTTCCAGCTTTAATGATTTCAAACCCCTGTCGGTTGAGGTGTCCGCCTAGGTTTCTGTATGAACTGAGTAGCGCAGCAGACTCAATAATTAGGTCAGCGTGTGGTTTAGGGATAGCTCGAAAAAATTTCCGAACAGATACTGGTTCCATGCTGAACGCTTCATTAAATAGACCCCTGAAATCATAGGTACTCCAGTCTGGGGTCGGACGTTTGTATTTTACAAAGACCTCCCGGATACGACCCTTAGTGTTTTCGCCGTCAATGAACGCGATATTCATGTAATCATTATACACAACAAACCCCACCGGGCCTTGCGGACGGGTGGGGTGCTGATAGATAAATTTTACCATACTGAGTTTGGTAGTCAAATCAACTTTATATACAAGAAACATGTCTCCGTCTCGCGCCAGGGATATCGGTCGTTACATGACCCGTACCCCAATTGGCTGGATTATTTCACTTCGTTCATAATCCAACTCAATTGGGCTTCGATCCGTGCTACGCTTTTCTGCGAAAAGCTGCACCTGTGGGCGCACAAAACAAAAACCACCCCGAAGGGAGGTTACCTGGTGGTCACCAGTCACTAAGTATATTGTTTCGCATTCGCTCACAATCTACTAAGTGCTGTCGACCCCGACTCGCGGTTCGTAAACTCACAGCGCTCCGTCTCGCACAGACGCCGCACCTGCCGCAGGGCAGGTGCTAAAACAAATACTCAGTCACGAATGTGACTGAGTATTTGTTTTGCGTCTGTGCGCCCACCAGGGATCGAACCTGGGACCTTCTCCTTAAAAGGGAGCTGCTCTACCGGCTGAGCTATAGGCGCATGTGTTTTTTTTACGACTCACTCTCCTTAATAAGGGTAAATAGTCTGGGAGACTGTTTACGCGTACCGAGTTGAGCTATAGGCGCATACTCAGGATATTATCCAGAGTGGTAGCAATATACCACATGAGCTATACAAATCAAATGCTTTACGGAGCTTTGTTTCAACGGTGCTTTTTATGGTAGTCTGGTTTATCTATGCGGTATGTGATTTTGGAGAATGTGCGGAGTCGCCACAATGTCGGAGCTATTTTTCGGAGTTGTGAGGGGGCGGGAGTATGTATGTTGTATTTGGCTGGGTATACCCCGACACCAATTGATCGGTTTGGCCGAACGGTCGCCGAGATTACTAAAACGTCGCTCGGGGCAAGTGCGATGGTACCCTGGCAAGCCGCGGATGATATGTCACTCTTGATAGCTAAATTGCACGCCCAAGGAGTGACGGTCGTGGCGGTTGAACAGACAGAACAGTCGATCTCCCTCTTTGATTTTGTCGAACCAGAGAATGTTGCCTACATTATGGGTAATGAAATTGACGGTGTTACCAACGAGACAATCGCCCTGTGTGATGCGGTCATTGAAATTCCAATGCACGGCCGAAAGGAGTCACTTAATGTGGCGACTACGACAGGGATTGTACTCTTCCAAAGATCTCTATGAGTATCCGGACACAACTAGCAGATGAGTGGCGACAGCCAGGGGTTGAGAGCGTGGTGCTCGTTGGATTATTACTTGGGATACCATTTCTATTTCCGGCATTCTGGTACGTGGGCGTGTGGGGAATAGCCGGGGTCTTCTTTTTGATTCAGAAAGCGGCGACACGTAGGCAGGCGATCCTTTTTGCTATGGGTGCCTGGGGTATAAAATACCTCGCTGCGTTATCATTTTTCCTCAGTACCTATCCCCTTGAGTTATTTACTACGGTACCGCCACTGCTCCAAGGCACTTTGATTGGTGTGTACTGGATTACGAGTGCGCTCTGGTTGGCTGGCGGCGGCATCGTGTTGGCAGTGTGTCTTTCGTGGGGACTTCATACCCGGATAGTGCCCAGATTTATTGTGTATGTCACGTTACCTTTTGTGTGGTTGGGTGCTGAAATTATGGGAGCGTATATTTTTTCGCTCCTGACCCTTGGTCCCGGTTCGTCTCTCCAGCCGTATTTTAGTTTCGGTATGATGGGATACACAGTAGCAGAGCACGGGGCGCTGTTTCTCCTGGCTTCACTCTATGGTGTCTGGGGATTAACTGTGGTTGCGGCTGCCCTCGGGGTTGGACTGTGGGTGGTACTGCAATCATCGCGCCACCAGGGGTGGGTCCTTGTGTCTCTCATGCTCCTGATGCTGTTTGTACAGGCGGTTGATGGTGTTCGTCCGCAATCGTGGCCACTCCAAGGTGTAGATGTCATTACTATTAATACCTCGTTTCCGCCAGCGGTCACGGCGTCGGCGTCGGGCACCGAAGCTAAAAGTGCAGTCCTCGCACACGCACTTACTGAAGCAGTGCGACTTAATCCCGATGTGATCCTCTTTCCCGAAGAGTCGCGTCTTATGACCACGATATACGATGGCCTCACACCACTTGCAGCGCTGTCACAATTTATGTTTACCCACCAGGCTTCACAGGCGGTGCTAATTGATACCGGGCGAACGGAGCTTGATTCAGGGGCGACCGTACTCCGGGCGACTATTTTGGATGGTCAGAATAATCAAACGTACCAGTTTGATAAACAATATCTTGTTCCGCAAGGTGAGTATGTCCCGTATCTGTATGGGGGAGTGATTCGTTTGTTTGGGTACAGCAGTGCGATGGATACGGTCGCGAGAGACAGTGCCTATACGCCAGGTCCGTACGTATTTGATCAGGTAGACAAGGCCGCCGATATCCCCGCAGTGTTATTTTGTTTTGAAAGTGTTCGTCCTGATGCGGTGCGATCAATGGTTGATGCCAATCCCAATATACCGTTTGTTGTCCATCCTATTTCGCACAGCTGGTTTCATTCGTCGCAGGTGTTGTCGCATCAGCTCGATACGATGTTGCGGATTCAGACTCGTTGGTCAGGGGTACCAATTATCAGTGCTGGTAATATGTCCGACGGGAAATTGTATCTCCCTAACGGACAGATCGAACTAGGCGCAGTACTGTCCGAGCACGAACTCTGGCAGCTCCGCATATATCAGTTTTAGCATAGGGTCATGATACGATTATAAGACTCGTATGATTAGTAAAAAAATTCACCTGGCGGTTTTCATCGATGCCTCAAATGTATGGCAGGCACAAAAAGTGAAAGGTAAAGTTTTTGATTTTTATAAACTTCAAAAGTATTTATCTAGGATCTACCAAACGGAGACCATAACTTGTTATTACTACACAGCGTATCCCGCTGAAGGAACTCGCACCTATTCTACTGATAGTAAACATAAATTCTTTATTTATCTAAAGAAAGGTCTGGGATTTAGAGTTAGAAAAAAAGTATTAAAACGTATCGCTATAACTACTGGGGTTGGGACGGCTATCCAAGAGAAAGGAAATATGGATGTCGAAATGACGATAGACGCTATTCACTACAAGGGTACATATGATACGGCACTATTTTTTTCTGGTGATTCGGATTTTTTAGCATTAATCACCTACTTACGAAATGACAATAAAAAGGTATACGTGTACTCTTCTCGTAATAATGTATCGTCAGAATTACGAACCGCTTCGGATGGGTATGTTGATGTACTAACAATCGGAGATGATATTTGGGGAGCATCACTTAAACATCGAGCAGAAAAATAACAACAGCCCTCCTTGCGGAGGGCTGCCCTTGGATGTAGAACCCTTATTGTTTTTCAACAATAAGATAGGGTCATTATACCGCTTTGGTGAAAAAAATCAAATATCTAACGTCCACTGGTACCGTTCTCTAAACGTTGTAATTCCTCAGTTACAACCGTGGCGTCACTCCATTCTTGACGGGTGTTATTAGGGCCCATGATGTACGGATCAGTTCCTTTGCCCGAGATAATAACGTAGCTGCCGTCAGGGGCTTGCTCGAGCGCCGTGCGGATGGCTTGTCGTCTATCCATAATGATGGTGAGTTTACTCTGGTCCACAATTCCTTTTTTCATCGCGTCTACAATCGCGCGCGGATTTTCATCATACGGATCCTCGTTGGTTAAAATGATGTGGTCACAAAATTCTTCAGCAATATGGGCCATTTCCGGACGCTTCCAGGTATCTCTCCCGCCACCGGTATTACCTAAAATACAAATTTTGGGCACGTCTTTAAACGCAGTATAGAGCTGCCGTAGTGAATCAGGGGTATGGGCGTAGTCCACAATAGCGGTCACCATTTTTCCAGTCTCGGGTGCTGATTTAAAATGTTCTACTCGACCTTTGATGGTCGGAAGGGTATGGAGCGCACTATCAATCGTGGCGAGGGACACCCCATAGGCACGCGTGAGGGTAATGGCGGCGAGTGTGTTGTACACATTAAAGAGTCCAACTAAGGGCACCCGGAGGGTTGTCCCCTCGAGCACCATACTGAAACCTTCTTTTTGGAGTGAATACAGTGAAAGGTCAGACAGTCCATACGGCAATACATTCTCGACCGGGAAAGCGAGGAATTCAGCGCCGTGTTCATCATCAATGTTAGCTACTAATGTTCGGGGCCGTTTTGGTGAGTGGGCGACCGCTTTGGCTAATTCCAATTTACACCCTTTATATTTTTCAAACGACCCGTGTGATTCGATGTGCTCGGGGGTGAGGTTGGTAAACACGAGGGCATCGAGATCTATAAATTTATGCCGGTATTGCTTTGCCCCCTCAGACGTCATTTCGATAACCGCGTGCGTGCACCCAGCGTCTACCGCTTCACGCAAAAATTTCTGTACAAAGAACCGCCCGGGCATGGTCATCTTATATAAATTACGCCTGACGTCACTACCAATTTTAAATTGAATGGTCGACAGTGACGCCACCGTTTTTCCGTCTGTTTCTAATATATGAGTGATCAGTTCCGTCACCGTTGATTTG
>JAYTKW010000005.1:0-7292 GCA_043729945.1 Candidatus Kaiserbacteria bacterium
AATAAAATAACCGCCCAAAGGCGGTATTTTATACGGGCGGAGGGGGGGGGAGATTCGAACATTACATGTTCAGTACCCGTTGTCGCTATATTGTTTCGCCTTCGGCTTGCAATCTAGCTGGCAACAGCTTCGAATCTCCACACGAGTGACATTGAGTCACTCGTTCCCCCTCCTGCGAACAAAAAAGGCACCAGAAGGTGCTCTATTTTGTATTCGCGGAGGGGGGGAGATTCGAACTCCCGAGGAGGTTTCCCCCCTGACAGTTTTCAAGACTGTTGCCTTCAACCACTCGGCCACCCCTCCATGTTTTTCTTCGAACTTGTACTATATCACTTATTTTTTGTTATACAAACTTTACCGATAGAAATACCTGGTATGCACTTTTGGTACCTGATTGACTGGCCCCGCATGATACAATCATCGTAATGGAACAAATGGCTCGTAGTGTTACCTGGGAGGCGCCGGAACATCACCATATTGAAAAAGGTGGGGATTGGTTCTTTGCTCTGCTCATTATTACCGTGGCGATTGTGATCGCGGCTATTTTCTTTGGTAATTTTTTGTTCGCTATTTTGTGTGGAGTGGGCGGGGGAGTGCTCGCTATTGCCGCCAGCAAGATGCCCCGGATTATTCCGTATGAGGTATCAGTCCGCGGTATCCGCATTGATGATCAGTTATATCCGTTTACGACACTACGTTCGTGGCATATTGACGAAGATCACCCCTGGGGCACACAGCTGCTCGTGATGTCCCAAAAATACTTCATGCCCCTCTTGGTCCTCCCCATCCCCGAAGAATACGTCGACGATATCGAAGACATCATCGCCGAACGCCTGGCCGAAGAGTTCATCGAAGAATCATTCTTCAATAAACTCCTAGAATTTTTAGGTTTTTAGTCATCATTACACCCGTCCGTACATAAGTGACAATCCCCATTCCCTGTGGTACTATCTCCCACATTGCTCTCATAGTTTAATGGATAGAATGCCAGTTTGCGGAATTGGCGATCCAGGTTCGATTCCTGGTGAGAGCACAATTAGAAATTACCCCGAAAGGGGTTTTTCTAATTGTGCTCTCACAGAAACTGTGCCTGCGCACAGTTTCGTCATGAATCGAAAGTCGGAACGATGTGAGCTTGCGAACGAGTGAGACAGGGTCGTGAGCGACATAATTTTAGGGAGTGAAACGACCATAAAATTAGTCGACTCCTGACCGAACTTCCTGGTGAGAGCACCAACTAGCGAGACCTACTGAGAGGCCTCAATACAACGATATTCTGAAGGTTATGAAAATGACCCAAATGAGAGACCGGAACTTCTGGCGGTGTATTTTAGAGCTAGCACGAGACACTATGTTTCGTGCTGGTTTTGTTATAATAAAATTAATGGCAACTATAAAGGCGAATACTGACTTTAGACATCGTATGCCTAGTGACCTACAGTTAGTCTTGAATAAACATAAAGATGTTCATGCTCTCTGGGAGAATCTTACGCCACTAGCTCGTAACGAATGGATTTGTTGGGTGACGATTGTAAAGAAAAAAGAGACGAGACAAGAACATCTTGAGCGACTGCAGGAAGATTTAAAGAAAGGTAAGAAACGACCTTGTTGCTGGCCGGGGTGTCCCCATCGAAGGGTGAGTGCTAAAAAGTAGTTTAAAGAATAATTAGTAGTATTGTATTTGTCTCTGACAGCTATCAGACCTATACTAGGGGAATTATTAGTATAAACTAACATATCTATGATAAATCAAATTACCAAACTAGATTTTATTGCGATTCCTTCTCAAGACCCAGAACGCTCCAGAGCTTTTTACATCGACACGCTTGGTCTTCGACCAGACGCAAAAGCAAAGTATGAATTTTGGGTGGGTGACACCTGTTTCGCTATCTGGGAACCAGAGAAGATGGGCATGTCGTTTGCTCCACAGAAAGGTGCACACATCGCACTTCATGTAGATGATATAGAAGCAGCACGTAAAGAATTAGAGGAGAAGGGTGTCGTGTTTAGTGGTGAGACTTTAGAGAATCCTGTTTGCTACATGGCTCTTTTTAGCGATCCTGACGGAAATGATCTCATGTTGCACTGCGTACACGATTAATTTTCGTTTACCTGAAAGAAACAATCCACCCTTAATTGGGTGGTTTGTTTTTATACATTTAGCATTAGCTATACAGCTGTTGCTTTACCACGCAGCGATGATTGCTCCCATCGCCAGAAACGAAACCAGGGTAGCGACCGCTTCAAAAAGCCAGAGCTTTGCTGATTTACCCATCCAGATGGCATCCATTGAAGTGGCGGTCACAACAAAGCCAAGCCAAGCCCAAAAGGCAATGCCCATTCCGCCGATGACATTTCCAACATTGTTGTAATAACTGGCTGTAGTAAAGATAAACATCGCCAAAACATACGCGCAGACGACGTTCATTAAAAAATTCTTGATTAGCTGTGGAGCCATATCACTAAACTTCTCATTGCCGGTTGGGTGTATATTGGCTAGTTTCATCCATACCTTACCGAACAACGGGCCGTGGAATAAAAATCCGATGATAAAGTTTGCAATTGCCGCTACTAGTACTGCTACTAAACTGATTGATAACATATAATTTAATTTGTTAACGCGACGTTATTTTTTTCTAATAGGTTTTTATATTGTACTCTGTTCTGCCAAATAAAGTAGAGATTGAGTAGTAGCATGGCGTTGGCAGGTATTGCACCAGCAGTGAATAGCCCGCCATCAAGTATTAAGTGAAAACCAATAACGTTGAGAGTGATAGGCAATTCGAGTAATGCACCCAAGGCTTCCCGCTTAGTCCAGAGTGCAATCAAAGCAATAATGTGGACCACAGTCATCATGTAACCTATATAGGCGATGTCATTAAGCATTTCTATGAACGCAAACGCTTGGTCAGTGTTATATAAGCCCCGAGTTGCTTCACCTAACAATCCAGTTATACCAACAATTGGCAAGATAAGAATGAGAGAAAAGAGTACTTTTGCTGCAATGTGTAGATATTCTTTCATATAATCTATTGTGTATTTATAAATAATTCACTACTGTGATTCTCCTACAACTCTGAAAGCTTATCGAACATGCCATTCCAGCCAGAAACCATCTCTTTCGTCATATTTTCATCGTAATAATTATCCATCACTACTGTCATCTTGGTTTGTTCTCCTAAATCTGCAAAGGTAATCTCTACCAATGACTCAACTATTTCATCTCCAGCACTACCATAATGAGAAGGAGCAACATCCTTACCGTCCTTGTCTGTATGTGAATCAAGATATGATAAAAATGTCCTCGGTACGATTTTTTGATAGATACCCCGTCCGTAAAACTCAGTCCCACTTTTTTCTTCTCTAAAGCAAAAATGGAATAACCCTCCTACTTTTACTTCAGTAGTGGCAAGTGAGTTGGTCATACCAGCAGGGGCGAACCACTTAGCTAGTAATGCTGGATTGGTCCACGCTTCCCACACCTTCTCAATCGGAGCGTCAAATGTTCGTTCAATAGTTAGTTTATTCATAATAAATTAATTAGTTTTGAGTAATGTTTCAAGCGCATCGAAACGTTCGGTCCACATCTTTTCATATAGACCAAGATGTGAAGCTGCCACTTCAACAGTTTTAGGTACGACACTGATAATTTGTTGCTTACCTTCACGGCGTTTTGTAATAAGCCTGGCTGTCTCCAGCACTGACACATGCTTAGCAATGGCTGCAAACGACATCTTGTATGGTTCAGCCAGCTTACTAATTGAAAGCTCAGCTTTTGAGACACGCTTCAAAATATCTCGCCTTGTCTCGTCAGCAAGAGCTTGGAAAAGGGTATCTAAATTAATACTTTGTTCAACCATATAGTTGAATGATACTACACTCGTTTCTTTTTGGCAATTCATTAATATTGCAGGACAAGTATTGTAAATGAGTTGCCACAGAGTAGCCCGACCCCTCTAGTGAGGCCTACCGAGAGGGTTCGATCCCTTGCGCGGGCACATACTAGCGAGGCCTATCGACAGGCCTAAAACAACGATAATTTGACGACGAAAATATAGCACCCCGCGAGGAATCGAACTCGAGGATTTTCGTCTATGTTTTAAGCCACCCCTCTAGAGAGACTGAGAGGGTTTGGTCCTTGGGCTTTTTGAAGATCAAGTTAGTAACAGTGAGAGTATATTCTAGCAAAACAAAAACTCCTGGTTAGGAGTTTTTGTTTTTCACAAGAGTGTCGATACTAGCGACTTTGCAAGAGTGCTATGAGCTGTTGCAGAAGTGCTAAAAGGCGTACTTGTAGCGAAGAGATGTCACTTCCTCCGCTTCCGTCGCCTTCATTTTCGTCTTCATCGTCATCATCCTCAAAAGCAAGTTCGTCTTCTTCCTCATCCTCATCTTCGTCCGTACCGTCCTCCGTTTCATATTCCACTAATTCGATTCGTTCTTTCTCAGCTGGTTTTTCTTCAAGAACCAATCCACCGACTTGCATGCAATAATATTTGTACTCTACCACAGGATCGCCAGGGACAATGTCTTGAATCTTGAGACAGTCCTTGTAATTTCCCAATCCAATCTTTACTTGTTCAGTTACCGACAAAACTCTAGCTTCGTCTTCAGCTTCACCAGCGTAAAATTCTTGTTTGTAAAAGTCTCCGACTTTTGGATTTGCTTTCATCCAATATCCTGGTTTAGCGCCATCCACTCCCGCTAACCAAGAGCCGTCATGGTCGACAATTTTACCGTCTTCGTAGTTATCGACGTCTTCCCCAAAGTACCAAACGTTGCCGTTATTATCTTGAGCTAGGTAGTCGTGAGTATCCTCAACCACTTCACCGTCTACCCAAACAATATCTCGGTATACGAGGGTTTGGATACCCAACACTTTTTTGGTCTCTCCAGTGATTTCAATTTCTATAGTCTCCATACCTTCGTCAGTTTTGCCCTCGTACTCAAACTCTCGCCCTACTGGTAGAGCGAACCAAGGGTTTGTGATTTTCGTTGGATTGCTAAAGTTACTCGCATTGAAGGTTGGTAATTCGGCGGCAGCAAATGAAGTTGACGCAAAACCAAAGGCCATTACTACGGCAACAAACATTTCTATAGAAATGAGTCGCCAGTTTAATTGTTTATTCATGTATATATTTTATTGCTATTAAAGATCCGGGTGACCTTACAGATAAGAATAATGAAAACAACCTGAAGACCTACTGAAGAAATGAAAATTGGAATACTGTGCCACGACCTTCCACACTGTCAATTCGGATGCTTATTTTATGGAGATCTGCAATCTGCCTTACAATCGAAAGTCCGAGCCCTGCGCCATTTTTATTGTACTCATTTCGAGAGCTATCGACTGTATAGAAGCGTTCAAAAATGTGGGTCTGGTTTTCTTGAGACATACCAATACCAGAATCTGAAATACAAACTATTCTGTCATTAAGAAAGATCTTCACGGTGCCTCCATCATGACTAAATTTAATGGCATTATGCACAACGTTTTCTATCATGCGTTCCAACATGATTTTGTTACCATACGTCGAAAACGTTCGTTCTACTACCAAATCAAGCCGGACATTTTTTTCATGTGCTTGCCCCGCCAGCCTATTCAGCACATCGCTTGTAACCTCGTTAAGTTCTACCATCACAAATTCTCTTGGTTGGGTATTTTTAGCTGCCATCAGTAAGTCTTTTGTGAGACCATTAAGTCGTCTAGCTTCACGTCTTATGTCAGACAATGTCTCTTGATAGGTTTGCACTGTCTCGGCTTTTTCTAAGACAGAGTCGGTGGCGGCCATAATAGCTGACAGCGGGGTGCGAATTTCATGAGCCACATCTAGACTGAATCGTTCTTGTTGCTGCATCTTTCTTTGAATTGGACGTAGCGTCGCTCCAGCTAAAAAGTAGCTTAAGGAAGTTGTCAGTAACAAAACAATCACATTTGCCCACAACAAGTTTTTCTCAAAATCATTTATTAAAACATCATTAAATGTTTCTACTTCTACACCATCATCGGCTGAGGTAAGAACAGCTCCGGTAACCCGATCAATGTAGATATCCGTCTCTTGTTCGTTTTGATAAAGTTCAACGACATAGACTAGATTTTCATGCAATGACTCTTCTTCGAAGTCGGTTATTTGTGCTTGGGGATGGAGGGCCTGCGCGATGTCGATAGCTGTATCTTTTGAAATAAACTCTGCGGAATGATTATTGGTAGAAAGTTTTATGAGTTGTTGTTCGACTCGCACAAATAAAAAAATCGAGAAAAGCCCCAGCACTATTGTCATTACTAACGTATAGAGTAGTGTCAATTTAAGACGGGTCTGAAAAAAGTCATCCGACTTATAACGTGTAGCCAACGCCGCGAACGGTTTTAATAGGATTTTCATAATCTTTTATTTGTAACTTTTTACGCAGATTTTTTACATGGACCTCGATGGTATTACTCCAATTTTCTTTGGCAAAATCAAAAACATGCTCATATAACTCATGTTGCGCGACCGGGGTGCCCCGCTGTCGAATTAGATATTCTAAAATTGCGAATTCGGTTGGGGTAAGGAGAATGTTTTACCCAGCGACCGACACAGTGTGATTGCTTAAGTTACACGTAGTATCGGGTGCGATTTCAACTTTTTCTACTTGATACGTTGGCGGGCGGCGATGTAACACCTTTAAACAAACTAATAGCTCATCGAATTCGAAGGGTTTCGTCAGATAATAGTCGGCCCCACTCTCCAGCCCTGCGACCTTGTCCTGTATTGTATCTCGTGCCGTGAGTATGAGTACCGGTGTATTGATGCCCGCCTCTCGCATTAGCGTCGTGAGTGCCACTCCATCAAGCTCAGGCAACATGTAATCGAAAATACAGACATCCACGGTCGTGTGTTCAAGCATCAGCCACTTTCGGGCTGACTCACCGTCATAAAATACCTGAACACCATGACCTTTGTCAGTCAAGACTTTCGTAATACTCTTTTGCAAAGTCTGATTATCTTCAACTAAGACTACTTTCATGACTCATTAATCCTACCTTATTTAGCTGAAGAATGCCTGAATTATTGGAATCCCAAGGTCTCTGGAATGCAAAAAGAATCAAATTCTGCCATTTTCCTCTGTATTTTAAGGTATCCCTCTAGTGCTACCGAGAGGGTTCGATTCCTGCCAAGGGCACAATTCAGTACTTCTTCGGAAGTCAGACCAACACCAACCCGCGCCGAAGGCGCGGGAAAAGTGAAAGTAGCCCGTCGCGTAGCGACAAAATCACTGGGCGACGGTACGGAAACGTGGGCGGTTTTGTC
>JAYTKW010000006.1:0-16242 GCA_043729945.1 Candidatus Kaiserbacteria bacterium
TAGCCGGTGATATTTTGATTTACCACTGCTGCATGTACGACATTAAATCGTGCACCAAATACAGTACCGCTGACTACGAGCGCAACAGTAAAAATTGTGGAAAAAATAAAAAAATTTGTCCGTACTGAGTTGTAAAACATATGAGCCAGAACCTTGTTTAGCTGAATAACCTTCACTAATACTTACAAAGTAACACCCTTATGGGCAAGAAGCTACGATTCACTGTAGACAAATGAAATTGTTAGCAAGGTAGTAAATAAATGAGGCGGGGTCAATGTACGAAACATGTTGAGTTATATATAAGCAAAAACCTGCCAAATAGACAGGTTTTGCGGTTAAGGTCACCTGCATGCAGCTATTTAATTTGGTACTCCCACCCCGGTTTCCAGGCCCTGGTTTTGCGCCAGTCGGTTGCAAAAGCTTCTTCCCAGGTCAAACCATTTATAATGACCTCAAGGGCAAGCTGTGGTGCTTTGTGCGCCACGATAGCGATATGTTTACCAGCAAAATTTTTCTGGAGATGGAGGAGGAAACTTTCCATTCTCGCTTTGACCATTTCGTAACTTTCACCGTTTGGCATCGGGGTGGTTATGGACATTTCTTGCTTTGGTTCAGCGATGTCAGACGGCTGACCATTAAGGTCACCGTAGTTGCATTCACGCAAGCGGGCGTCTTGCATGATGGGATATTTTCCACCCCAGGCAATCTCGGCCGAGTCGACCGCACGTTTGAGGTCAGAGCAAAAAACCGCATCAAAGGTGAGGTGGTCTGTCAGCTCGGTCAATTCCCAGGACTGACTGATTCCCTCTTCGGATAATTCAACGTCGTTCCAGCCTGAAGACAGGTGCTGTTCGTTGTCGGTCGTGGTGCCGTGGACGAAGTAGGTTATTTTTAGGGACATTGGTATAGGGTACTATATTCCGTCTGTCTTTGCGAGGCACGAAGCAATCTAGAGTCGCTCGGTAGAATCCTGGATTGCTTCATTCCTCGCAATGACGAGAAGTTTTACTTCCAGTCCAATTCATATTTTGTACTTGGACTGGATCCACTATTCTATTTTCTTTATTATCGCCACCTGTACGCTGGCGCGTGCAGATTGGCCTTGTTCGGAAATAGAGAAAGCCAGGCTAGGCCTGGCATGACTTATAAAAAATATCATTCGGAAAGCTAGCTTTCCGAATGATATTTTTTATAAGTCACCGCTTCGCTCTTTCTCTACTTCTCTCACTTCGGAGCCATCTGTCAGATTCGAACTGACGACCTACTCATTACAAGTGAGTTGCTCTACCAACTGAGCTAAGATGGCAATGTTTTACTTGTTTGCTTCAAGAGATTTTATCTATTAGTTCTTGTAATGAATTACAAGTGGTTCGGGAGTGTCCCACACTTCCTCACCTCTCCCAACTGAGCTAGATGGCGATGTTTTACTTGTTTGCTTCAAGGGGTTTGGTCTGTTTGTTCTTGTAATTATTACAAGTGGTACATGGGTCCCATCCCATGTATACCTCCGTCACCTTCGCTGAGATGATACTTCCCACCTCTGCTTTTTGGAAGTCACGCTATTATGCCCGATTATGGATAAAACGCAACTTTGTTTTCCCAATTACGATATCGATAATAAATACCTCCGTTTGCGCAACTGTCTATTAAAAGCAAAAAAACGTCCGGTTATTTTATTTCTTCATTTAATTTTTCTTTTTTCTCTCTTTATTCTTCTTTCTACTTACCGGCCAACGCTTTGGCTTTGCGTTTTTCTTTTTGGAGAGGGGTAAGCTCGGTTTGGACTTTGTGGTCGGCGAGCACAGACAGGTGGGATTTATTAACTTGTTTACGTTCCGTTCGGATTCTACGGACTTTGATACGATTACGGTGTAAAACCGCTTCTACAACAGTATACACGCCTGCCAAAAACTGCAGGACCAGTTTCAAAAAGGCGTGCAGGCTGTAGTACCAGGAGAGCGTAATGATATACCGTCCGATATATATTACCCTACGCTCTATAGCTAATCGCAGCGCGTCTAAACCATTGTCAGCCGCCCGCCTGATATAGGTTCCGTAAAAGCGTTTTCCCCGATTTGTTTCTACAACACAAACGCTCGCGTACAGTACAAAGAAAAAAGTACCAAAAGCGAGCGTAAGGAGGGCGGGAGTCATAGTTCAACTATTTGACTGAGAGTCGCGAGATTTTTGCAATCGATACGTTCTCACCAAATTTCTGTACAGCACCGTTAATCATTTCGCCAATGGTCGTATCGGGATTTTTAATAAAATCCTGATCCATAAGAATCTGTTCTTTGAAATACGAAGCCATTTTACCGGCGAGGATTTTCTCTTGCATTTCAGCTGGCTTATCAACGACTTCTGCCGCAAAAACTTCAGTTGCTTTGGCGAGCATTGATTCATCGATGTCTGACTTGTTGATGTAGGTTGGGTTACTGGCGGCTACATGCATGGCGATGTCTCGGGCGAGCAAGACAAATTCGGAATTTTTGGCTACGAAATCAGTTTCGCAGGCCAAGAGTACCATGGCCGCAACTTCGTTGGTGTTGTGTACATATGAACCAACGGCCCCGGCACCCAATTCGCGATCTGACTTTTTATCAGCCGCTTCACTGCGCTTTTTCTTGAGAATAATCACCGCTTTTTCCATATCACCCCCGGCTTCTTCGAGTGCTTTTTTGCACTGCATCACTGAAATACCAGTTTGGTCGCGAAGGGCTTTGATCATCGTTGAATTGATTTCCATATGTTAAATATACATGAACGAACAAATAAAAACTGCAGGTGTCTGTTTATTACTAGTAGCAACTATGCTACTGGCATACACACAACCCAGACAAACCCTCTACCATCTGTACCTTATGCAGTGACCGGCCTTGGACGACGAGGACGTGAATCAGCTACTTGCGCAACTCGAGGAGCTACGACCTTGGGAACAAACGTTGCTTTTCCAGCATTGAAGGCTGCCACGAGCTCGCTGAGGACCACCCGCACACTGGCTTGTAGTGCGTCGTTTACGAGGACTGGATACGTTACCCGGGCGGTATCACAGTCTGAACTCATCAGCGCAATCACTGGTACCCGCATATCGATAGCTTCTTGGACAGCAATCACATCGTGACGTGGGTCTATCACCACCATCAAGTCAGGTGTCCGAGTGAGCGTTTTGATACCAGCAAAGTTAAACGTTAGTTTAGCTACTTCACGATTGATCATCACTCGTTCTTTTTTTGTGTACTTACGATCGAGTTCACCTGACTCTCGTTCGACATTGAGTGACTCGAGGCGGTTAATACGTTTTTTGATTTCACTGAAATTGGTGAGCATACCACCGATCCACCGATTGGTAACAAATGGCATGGCGGCCGCTTCAGCCATTTCTTTTACCACGGCAGACACTTCGTCCTTAGTACCAACGAAAACGACAGTCTTGCCGTTTTTACCAGCTTCCATCAGGACAGCGGCAGCTGATTCAATGAGGGCAGCACTTTGTTCGAGGTCAAAAATGTCGTTACCATCTTTTGAGGTAAAGAGGTAGGGGGTCACGGTTGGGTGGCGGCGACTTTTTTTGAAACCGAAATGAGCGCCAGCAGAGAAGAGGCGGTCGATGAGCGTGTTAGTTGATGGTGTAGACATAATATAATAAATCCGCTCGAGTAATGAAGAGCCGGGCTAATGTACCATAATGTACGTTATTCCGCAACCGCATCAGCGTCAGTTTCGACTTCCCCGCCCGATGCAGCCAAGGCCAGGCTGGCAATCACGTCATCGAGCTTACCTTGCTGTAAAATACCCTCGATATTGTGCCACGAGACCTTTATCCTGTGGTCAGTAATACGGTTTTGGGGGAAATTGTACGTGCGGATTTTCTCGGACCGATCTCCGGTCCCAATCTGGTCTTTACGCACGCTGGCGTTGGTTCTGGCTTCACTTTCGTTATGCGCAGCCTCGAGTTTGGCAACCAAGAGCGCCATCGCTTTTTCGCGGTTTTTGAGCTGTGATCGCTCGGTCTGACTCCGAACCTCCAGTCCTGTTGGGGTATGCACTAAACGTACGGCTGTTTCCACCTTGTTCACGTTTTGGCCCCCGGCTCCTCCTGACCTAGAAAATTCCATCACAATATCAGACGGATTGATTTCAATGAGGGGTTTTTTACGCAGTGGCAAAATAGCGACCGAAGCGGTCGAGGTATGAATCCGACCAGCTTTTTCGGTCACAGGTATACGTTGGACACGGTGTACTCCCGTTTCGTACTGCAGGGCTGTATAGGCGCTGGGATGGGTCAATTCAAACGAGGCCTCTTTGTACCCACCACCGGTTGCGCGTGATTCGTGTTCACGCAACGTAGCCCACCCCTGCTTCTCCGCATAGAGTAAATACATTTGAGCCAACTCTTCAGCAAAAAGGGCCGCTTCGTCCCCGCCGGCGCCAGCGCGTACTTCGAGCATGACCCCGTACGGCAACACCTCTTCTTCTTTGGCTGATTCGAGAATCCGTTCCATTTCTGCGTACTGTGCCTCTAACTGAGTATTGAGTTCTGTCGCTTCAGCCTGGGCCAACTCGGCCATTTCTGGATCTGATTCTCCTAAAGCGACTGCTTCATCGCGCGCTTTTAGTAAGTCTAAAAACTGCCCCGCCAAAAACTGGGTTTTGTGATTTTCCCGAAAATCGGCAACGCTGTCTGAAGTAAATTCCATAATGAGATACGTATATTTTGTAGACTATACCACGAAACGGCTACCGGATTGCTCCGGTAGCCGTTTCGTATATAGCGTCGCTATTTTGCTCGAGCTTTACCTGCGCGAGTTTTGAATCGTTCTACTCGTCCGGCGGTATCCATTACTTTCTCTTGACCAGTGTAAAACGGGTGTGAGGCACTTGATACGTCGACGAACGCAATCGGGTATTCCGCCCCATCAGTCCATTTCTCAGTTTTAGTCGTTTCAATCGTTGAACCCATAATAAAGCGCTCGCCACTCGAGTTATCGTGGAAAATGACGGTGCGGTAGTTTTTTGGGTGAATATCAGTTTTCATATAGTTGTATTAGATAGATGTCCCGTACTATAGCAGAAATCACATTTTTGGCAATAGAACCCCACCAGAACCTAGACCGGACCTATGCACAATATGCATAGGTCCGGTCTAGGTGATTAGTTACGGATGCATTTTTTGAAGTAAACGAGTGCTCCTACGCCGCCCATTAGTATAAGTAGCACAACCAGACCGATAGGCAACAACAGACTTCTGTATATATAGAGCGCCGTTGGACCACAGCTACCTACGCCTCCATTCTCCACCTTTACCGAAAAATACATTGAGGAAATTGTTTTATCGTCTTTCCAATGATTGGGAGCAATTTCCACATACTTCATACTTTGCCACACTATGTTCTCTTTATCTGGCTGGGATGCGCAGGGTTCACCTTTCCAATCTACTCCTTTAAAACAATGCGAGAAATCACCAAGAGGTGACGGTTCTGGGCCAGCAAAACAAGCCATTGCAGAGTATGGTATAAAAAATAAAAATAATAAAATGGGTAGCGCAGTTTTCATAAAAATATTTTTACACACTAGATTACCCTCCCGACAATACCCTAATCTGCCCCTCAAACTTTGCCTTCCGATTCATCACCCCATCACCGTAAAAGGCATTGGCGGGGTTGCTCGCTCCTCCCCAGCCGGCATAATATCGTAGGGCGGCAGTTCGATCAGAGGCATACGATCCGGTCGCACCATTGTCACGCAAGAGAAGTGCCGTCGCTAAAAAGGCATCACCATTGTTAAACGGATTAGCTGGGCTGCCACCAGTGTTAATCCGCCTAATAGCATCGCTTGATTCGTTGTACACCCAGGTGCCACCACTATTAACAATTCCACCGTACACCGCCCAAGTTGACGGAATGAATTGAGATGGACCCATCGCTCCTCCCCATCCAGTCCGCACCCCGCCACGAACCAACGGACACGACACCGAACGAGTACGTGCATCAAAACCTAAGATACCGGCAATGGCTAAAAACACTGGCTGGTCACGGTCCGGATGCATGACGGGCCTATCGATTTTAATATCGTTGTACACGCAGCTCCCTAGATTCGAACCAAGATTAGTTTCTTGCTCCAAGATAGCCAAAATCATAGCGGCACTGACGCCAGTTTTTGATTCTGCATATTTTGCTAAATCAACCGCGATTGGTAGTGAAATTCCGCCGCCGCCGCCGAGCAGGTTAAAGAGAGCGTTCCGTAATTCAGAAGCAGTTTTCTGTTGTGATTTAAGTAACTGCTGATACTGAGCCTCTTGACCTTTGGTCACCGAGAGGATTTTTGATTTTTCTTTTTCTTTACCTTCAATTTCTTTTTTCTCGACTTCTTGGATATGTTTCATCTCGGCTTCGGTTTCTTGTTTACTTTCCAGTGACGACTTTTGTTCATATGTATCAGCTTTTATTTCATCCAGTGCCGACATCGACTCTTTGAGCGACGACTTGATATCTCGAAACCGCGCAAAATCGGTAAAAAATTCAGAGAAGCTTTTTTTGCTCAACATTACCTCGGCCAGCGAATAGTCACCGACGGCAGCCGATTTTCGAATCAGATCAGCGAGCGATTGCTCCTGGCGATTGAGTCGTTCGTCCAAGATTTGTAGGACCACAACCTTGTCACCAATCTGATCAGACAATTGCGCAATAGCAATAGCACGGGCTTGAATACCAAGCTGGGCTTTACTAATCTCGCCTTCGATAATACTGATATCGCGCTCAATTGAACGTCGTTCGGTTTTCTTAGTTTCGACTAAATGCTGTTGCACTACAATTTGTTTTTCAATTTCACCGAGCGCCGCCTCCAGTCGCGCCTTGCGTTCAGCATCAGTTTCAGCGCGCACCAAGGACAGCGGACTGAATCCGATTACACCAATCAAGAGCACCAAGAAAACTCGTGTCATGGTCACTAGTATACCAGATACTATTCGACATTTTACCGGGACGCCTACCCCCAGACCATAAACCAGCCGTGCTGTCACGATGCTATAATAAGACCTACGCAAACGGTGAATGAAGAAAAGAGTGCTAACGATTATTCTGAGTTTATGTCCCAATTTGCTCTTTCCTAGGGCAAATTGCTGGACCGCACTCCTTCGTTTTCGCTCCAGTGCAATTGCACTCGTTTGAGTAGGTCCTATATAATACATAAATATGTCAGAACAATATGATTTCGTAGCCATCGGGGATATCCTCGTCGACGCATTTATTGAATTAGAAAAAGATTCCGCTGATGTGAGCACTGATATGGACACAGGCAGGCAGACCCTGCATATGCCTTTTGGTAATAAGCTACCCTACCATGATGTGACGGTCATCAACGCCGTAGGTAATTCACCCAACGCCGCCGTTGCCGCCCATCGTCTTGGTTTAAAAACAGCACTGGTAGCTAACTTAGGTCAAGACCGAAATGGTAAAGACTGTCTCGAGGCACTGCGCACCGAGGGTGTACATACCGATTTCATAAAATTGCACGAAGGAAAAATGACCAACTACCACTACGTGTTACGATACGGCCCTGAACGTACTATCCTGATTAAACACGAGAAATTTCCGTACAGTCTCCCTGACTTTGGCATCCCACCAAAATACATTTATTTCTCTTCCATTGGTGAGCATGGTATCGCCTTTCATCATGAACTCGCAGCCTACGTCAAAGCCAACCCGGGCAGTAAATTAGTCTTTCAACCGGGTACTTTCCAGATTAAAATGGGCGCCACCGAACTCAAGGACCTCTACGAAGTCACCGAAATTTTCTTTTGTAACAAAGAAGAAGCCCAAGAAATCCTCGGCACAACCGAGAAACACGTTCCGACCCTTATCCGTGGGTTACGTAACCTCGGTCCAAAGCTACCGGTAATCACCGACGGCCCACACGGTGCCTACGTTATCGATGAATCCGACCAAGCCTGGCACATGCCAATGTATCCAGACCCAGCTGATCCGGTTGATAGGACAGGTGCCGGCGACTCATTTTCATCAACCTTTACTGCAGCGATTTTGCTCGGAAAAACGCCAGCTGAAGCCCTCAGTTGGGGCCCAATTAACTCAATGTCTGTTGTGCAATACGTCGGCGCACAGGCCGGACTCCTTACTCGTCCGGCGCTTGAAGAGTTTCTCGCTAACCGGCCAGCGGAGTACATCGCAATGAAAATCGAATAGGGAATAAATATGGGAAAGGGAATATAAAAAAAGCCGCGGACATGTCCGCGGCTTTTTCTTTTCCATATTCTATTTTCTCTATTCCACATTTTTTGACACTAGGTAGCAATACTTTTTCCTGCTGCGACGATTGCTGGAATATCCAAACCATAATGTGCCAGTAATTCGTCTGGTTCGCCTGATTGTCCGAATTGATCGTTGATGCCTAAGCGAGTAATGCGGACAGGTTTGACACTGCTTAGATGTTCAGCGACTGCCCCACCTAACCCGCCAATCATCTGATGTTCCTCAACCGTAACCAAGGCACCGTGGGCGGCGGCAAAGGCTTCGAGGGTAGCGGTATCAAGAGGCTTGATGGTAGGCATGTGTAGTACTCCGGCTGCGATACCACTTTTTTCTAATTCAACCGCGGCCATCAGGGCATTGTATGTAAGCGTCCCCGTTACGACGATACCAACTGATTTTTCAAAGGTTTCATTTTTACGATAGAACCACTGGGCTTGCCCCAAGATAAATGGTGATTCTATTGTAGTTACCACTGGCGTATCACTGCGGCCGATTCTCATATAAACGGGGCCATCGTGTTTGGCTGCTACCAGGGTCGCTTTGCGGGCTTCATGCGCGTCACAGGGGGCAATCACGATCATATTTGGCATCACTCGCATGATGGCGATATCTTCGATAGCCTGGTGGGTAGCGCCGTCAGGTCCAACTGAAATTCCAGCATGGGCCCCAATTATTTTTACATTGACGTTGTTATACGCTACGGTGGTGCGAATTTGTTCCCAATTACGACCGGGTGAAAACATAGCGTACGACGCAATAAACGGTATCTTCCCCATCGCGGCCATACCCGAGGCAACCGAGGCCATATTTTGTTCCGCAATCCCAATCTGGACAAATCGCTTGGGAAAAGCTTCCGCAAACGGCAACGTCCTGGTTGACTCAGTGAGGTCAGCAGCTAGAGCGACTATCCGCTCGTCACGTTTGCCGGCTTCGACTAACCCGTCCCCATAGCCATTTCGGCTCGGTACCAATTCTGGATTCCCAGTCTGCATCTTTGATTCGAGGTGTGAGGCAAACATAGTTACGAAATATCATTTTTACTAATATGACCAGCGAGCGTACGGAGCTTTTCGAGGGCCACTTTGGCTTGTTCGGATTTTGGAACGCGGTCTTCGGGTCCTTTACCTGGTGGGTTGCCGTGCCATCTGAAATCACGTTCAAAGACATCGACTCCTTTGGAGGCAATAGTGTGGGCGATGATCACTGACGGTTGTCCGTACACGGCTTGTGCTTTTCCAATCGCATCATTAATTGCTCTAATGTTATGACCATCAACTTCTTGTACATCAAAATTGAACGACTCGAACTTTTCAGCGAGTGGCTCCAGCGGCATCACGTCTTTGGTATAACCATCGATTTGGATGCCGTTGCGGTCAACAATCATAATCAGGTTATGTAATTTTTCTTTACCCGCAAGTAGCGCCGCCTCCCAAATTTGTCCCTCGTTTAATTCTCCGTCGCCGGTTAAGCAATAAAAATATTTAGACGAATATGGGTTGTCCATGCGTTCTGCGAGTGCCATACCAACTGCTTGTGACAGGCCAGACCCCAGTGGTCCCGAAGTAGTATCAAGCCCCGGCAAAGCCTCGCGGTGCGGGTGGCCTTGTAGTCTAGAACCAAATTTACGCAAGGTCATTAATTCAGCCACTTCAAAGTACCCAGCGTGGGCAAGCGTGGCGTAGAGTACGGGACAAATGTGACCATTTGATAAAATCAGTCGATCACGATCAGCCCAATCGGGATTTTTTGGGTCATGTTTTAAAACTTCAAAATACAAGAGCGTGAAAATATCTGCCATATCAAGCGGCCCGGCGGTGTGCCCGCTCTTGGCTTCATACAACATTTCAATAATACTCTGGCGAATTTCATTCGCCTTGAGTTCGAGCCTGGTCACGTCTGTGGAAGTCAAATAATGCATAAAGAGATGCCCCTAGTATAGCAATACAAACCGTTGCAACCGCCTAACCCCTGTTGACTAGTGCCCGAGAGCATTTAGCATATGGTACGCCGCGAGTGGATCGGATTGTCCCATAATAGCTGAACCGACAATAATGCGATCGAGTTTCAGTGGGCGAATGCGCGGCAACGTGGTCGCATTCATACTCCCGTCGATACTGATCCTGAGAGCCGGATAGTGGTCTCTAATCCAGGCGATCCGATCAAATACTCGTTCATCAAACGACTGTCCTTGCGCGCCAATTTGCGCAATCCCCATCACTTGCACATACTCAACAAACGGAAAAAAAACCGCTAACTGCTCAAGCGGAAAATCATTCGTAGCTGCGATACCAACAGTAACGATGTGTTCAGTACTAAAACGCTCTAGCTGCGCCGGGGTAATGACTTCGGCATGAAAGACGAGCTGGTCAGCGCCGGCCAACATCCAGGCACTGGCAGCAGCCAGCTGGTCTTCGACCATCAGGTCCACCTCGAGCGAAAAAGGAGCGAGCAGAGACCGGGCCGTACTTACAATACCGTTTTCATTGTACGGCCAAGAAATATACGGCACAAACACCCCATCGACAACATCAACGTGGACTTCAGGTAGATGTGAAATCTTCCCAATCTGCTCGGTTAAATCAGGAAACGACTGCGGAATAATTGCCGGTACAAGCGGTGAATTTAACATAGTCGCGACGGCGTCACCGGACGCACGGGTGCTAGGATATCTAATTTTCGATTACGTCTGGCGTGTTTAGGAGCAATCTCTGGGTTGGCATGTAACCAATCCCAGATCACTTTTTTAGCTTCGTCGACACTGACAAATCGGGCGCCGATAGAAAGGACATTCGCATCATTATGTTCGCGTGATAAACCAATAATTGATTCCGGGCCGCCGTAGTAGACCGTAGCGCGCACCTCAGCAAACCGATTGGCCATCATCGCCTCACCTTGACCAGAGCCACCGAAAATGACCGCCACGCGCGTGGTTGGCGCTTCTGCTACCGCAATCGCAGCCCGTGCAATCACGTCAGTGTAATCGTCGAGCGGATCAAGCTCGTAGGCGCCCATATCCATTACCTGGTAACCCTCAGCTTCAAGCCAGGTTTTAATGGCTTCTTTGTGAGCAAACCCAGCATGGTCGGTAGCGAGATAAATAGCACTCGTGCACGGTGAGGGAGTAGGCATAGCGAATCATTATAAAATTTTAGCCACAGCCGCCACGTGGGCTACCAAGGTGTGGGTGAAACTCGTTTCGTTGTCATACCAAGCCAAGACTTTGACCAAGTCCCCATCAACCACGCGCGTCATAGCCAGATCCGCAATCGACGCAAACCGCGCCCCAATAATATCAGAAGACACAATTGGGTCCGTCGTAACGGCAAAGAGATTACTCCACTCGGGCGACGCGGCGGCTTCGGTCAGTATTTTATTTATTTCCTCGGCTGTTGTTGGGCGACTAGCAATAAAAGTCACATCGACAATTGAACCAACGACCACTGGCACCCGGATAGAAATTCCATCAAATTTACCCGCCAGTTCAGTGTGCGCGAGAGCGGTCGCCACCGCGGCTCCGGTCGAACTTGGAATAATGTTTTGAGCAGCCGATCTTCCTTCACGGAAATCTTTTTTGCTCGGTCCATCAACCAAGGCCTGAGTAGCGGTGTAGGCGTGCACGGTATTGAGAACCGCTTTTTCGATACCGATAGCGGCTTTTAAAATACCAATGAGTGGACTCGTGGCGTTGGTTGTACATGACGCATTAGAACTAATTTGGCAGGTAGCGAGATCGGATTCGTTTACCCCTATCAGTACCGTGGCCCCCGCGATACCAGCGGGGGCTGCGCCGCTGACTGGTCCCGTAATGACTACCCTCTTCGCCCCGGCAATTATGTGCGCGTTGGCTTTTTCGTAGGTATTAAAAAATCCCGTTGCCTCGACCACTACGTCTACCTGATTTATTCCCCATGGTAGCAGGGCGGGATCACGTTCCGAGAACACTTTGATGGACTTGCCGTTAACGACGAGGGCATCATTTTCTACAGACACCGTAAACGGCGCTCGACCATAGGCCGTATCGTATTTGAGGAGATATTCGAGCATCTTGATATCACCCAAATCGTTAATGGCGACAATTTCAAACTCGGGATGGTTGTAGGCCATCCGTAAAAAGGTTCGTCCGATTCTGCCAAACCCATTAATTGCTACTTTTACCATGGAACTAAATTACAATAATAACTCTTACTACTATAGCGGGAAAAACTCACTCTGGCACGAGAGGTTATCCTCACTTCTGCCACATTCGTTTGAGTAAAGAAACTATCAACCACCAAAGGAAAATCCCTCCGGCAAAAAATGGCACTATAGGGAGTATGTGGAGGTGAGCGTATTTTAGTAACTCATCTGGGAATACGCGGGTTGATACTACTGGTTTTACAAACATGAACGAAGTCTCGATTGTCCGAACGAGCGCTAGATTAAAATCAAATACCTCCAACCGGAACCGCGCTGAGCCGACGACTTGGGGGGCTTGGATGACGGCCTCGTAGGCATCACCGGCTTGATTTAATTTTAGTAAATACGTTGACACGATACGCTGATCTGTCGGGTCAGACACGGTCACGATAATTGATTTTAGATGTGGGGTGACGTCTTTTTTGGGAATAATTATTGAATAATTTCCTTCGGCATTAAGTTGTATATTGCCCGTAAGAGGTATGGTGATTGTGCCCTGACGTATCAAGACAGCCTGTTGCGTGAGGATATCCGCAGATCCTGTCTCGGTAGCCGTGGACGAGGCTGATGGGACGCCCGGAGGTAGAGTGTCTGCCGTACTCGAGGCAATAGAACCCTCACGCACCACCCGCACCACTGCCCCCGAGGAATAATTACCGTAGGCGTCGATGACAAACAACGTGTAGTACTGTGGTGAACGCTGTCCTAATGCGAAGGCGTCTTGAACACGCTCCGCGGTACCCTCGTAGACCAGAGCGCCGCTGTCTGGTGTCGCTGGATAGAACAGATGGCTCCGCACCACCCGCACCACTGACCCCAGCTCGAGCTCTGGGTTTAACCACCGCAGCGATACGTCCATCCCTCGAACCGTCGCTGCTACATTACGAACATTCATCAGTGTCCCGGTAACAAAAACTGGCAGCGTGGTAAAGCTCCCTTGGTGGACCACGGTTGCCCTGCCTTGGCCGGCAGTCACTACAACCTTGTACCAGTACGTTGTACCGGGTTCGAGCGTATCTATCGTCGTATCATGGGACGTTGTAAACAAACTGGTGCTCAGCGACCCTAATTCATACGACGTGGTCCGCCCCCAGGCAATGCTGTATTGGGCCGGTACGGCCGTTTTAAAACGGATACTGGCCGACTGCGTTCCCGGCACCACGACAATATCTGATACTGCGGGACTCTGAGTAGTCCGCGTACCACCAGAACGAGTGGTTGGGGTTGTTGTCGCTGGAACCAAAAGGGCAAAGGTAGACGTAGACACTGGTGCTGATGTCGATGAGATATTGGTAAATACATCAAAGGCATCGACCGTATATTGGTACACAGTTGCCGGCGCGAGACCAGTATCATTAAAACTCGTCAGGGTAGTGGTAGCAATTTGTGACCCGTCACGAAAAACGCGATATCCCGCCACTGCGATATCATCAATCGACGCCGTCCAGAGGAGAGAAATTTGTGAGGTAGCAACCGGCGTCACCGAAACCAAGGCCGGGGCTGAGGGTGGTGTGGTGTCTACCCCAACAAAAGCCCTGATAACAGTTTGGCTACTGGCAGCAAATGTAACGAGCGGTAAAATCATGACCAAAATCATTCCTCCGCACATACATAGGGCGAGCCCACTAATCAAACGAGCTCTCATAGTGGCAGTGCCGTCAGGGTGGTAGTCGCTACATAGAGACCAGGAGTTACTCCGACACTCCCACCGATACCGACTCTAAAATTAATCGTAGTCGTGGCGCCAGCTGGTTGATTGGCCACAGCCGCAGTTGCAATGGTTTTGCTCGTAGTAGCTAAACCATCCCAACAGCGTAGTGCCACATCGCCTGACCCCACGCCACAGGCACTACCATTATCCCGAAATCGCGCTGCTACATGTATCCCTTCCGGACTGTAGCCTAACTGCGCATCAGTTGGGTCAGTAATAAAGAGATAATCCGGTTGTGCACCAACAGGAACATAATCCGCAATAGAGGCAGCCCCACTTTGCATGGCCGGGGTGTTTCCCACTTTGATGGTGAGCTGATACCCCGATGGACTATCGGTTATAACAACCACTGTCGTCGAACCATTTGACGTACCGCCACTGACTCCCCCCAGATTCGGTGTCAGGTTGATGGTTGATACTGCTGATAAACTCATAAATACTTCCTGCATCTGTTGGTACCCTGCTCGTAATTGGTAGTTGGTGCTAGTACTCTGACCAGTCGCCACCTCACCAGCGGTTGTTTCCAGTCCGTAATTAGTTGATGTCGAATACCCACCCCCCACATTTACGCTGTCGCTCTGGATCTTGTAGTTGGTACTCGTCATGACTTGCGCGTCGGTAATTTGCAACACACACACAATGAGACCTGTCGCCAGCAAAGCCTTACCAAGGATACGTGGTATGAAGCGAAGTTCCATAGAGACTGACGTTTACCTAACTTCCCTTTCGTTTAAATTCAAAAGATTTAAAGAAGAATCGAATCAGAGCAATCAAAATAAAGAGGACCGCAAATACCGACACCAGTAATTTCCACGGCAACACCCAAATATAGATTGATTTCTGTTCTACCGTATCGTTATAACCGAGATTGATATTAGCGGTGATAGTATAACGTCCAAACAACAATTCTCTATCCCAGGTTACCTCACGTAAACGAAGTGATTTTGGTAACACAAACCAAGGCTCAAGCTCGACAAAGCCGACACTCTCACCGAGCATATTAGTAACGGTAATATCGCCGTACGGGTTGAGATGGATTGAACCCGTATTTTCAAACAGGATACTAAGATCAATTGGTCCTTTGGCAAAGAGCCATTGGTTGTTTTTAGTAGCTAGCTCCTTGATCGATCCCGAGATTTCAGTCGGCCCTGGCACACGAATAAAGAACAATGTTCCAATACGAGCAATAATCGGTGACGTAGCTACGGTGTCATCAGTTTTTTCAGCCGAGTCTTGCACCGTTGAAACCAGTACAGCCCCGTAGTAGCCTCCTGGTTCGGCGTTTGGTGGCATCGTGATACTGACTGGAATTTGGGCCCGCTCATTTAGGTTTAGTGAGAAAGTCCGACTCGGATAACTAATATTATCCTTGAGTGTGTAGGGGCCTTTTTGGTCACCGAGTAATACCACTGCGTCGCTTGCATCAGCCGAGCCAGACATATCTTCGACAGATAACTCAAACGTGCGGTTGGCGGTAATACGATTGGTGACCGTCATCATCTTGGTAACAGTTTGCCCCGGTTTGACCTCGACTTCAATCCGCCCAGGACCCACAACAAAGTCTCCTATGGCCACCCCCGTATCTGAAATTGATTCAATGGCGTATGGCTGTACAGCTGCTGGCGCAATAGCTGCTGCCACAGCATCAGACACAGTTGTGGTTGGCGTGATATTTTCTGTACTAGTGCCGACAGGCGCTACAGCAGTTGGGCTTGTTTGTGCCCAAACCGTGGCCGGGAGACCGCTTGTACTACCAACAAGAGTGACGAGGATAAAACTACCAACCATTAACCTCGAAACTGAATTTTTACAAGCCATAAATATAATTAATAGTAGTCTTAGTGTATCTACTGAGTAACGGCTGTCAAGGTCGCAGTAGCAGTATAAAAATCAGACTGCACGGCCGGGGTAGGGTTGTTAGGGATATTAACGCGGAATTGAATCGTGGTGGTAGCGCTACTGGTCGCAGCTGTACTGCGATTTACAATCATAAAGGCCGTAGTCGACGCCCCCATCCAACAGGTGTTGGCGGTCGAGGCGGCACCGGTGTTACAAGCAGAACCGTTGCTTTTAAATGACTGATCTAGGTCA
>JAYTKW010000007.1:0-16888 GCA_043729945.1 Candidatus Kaiserbacteria bacterium
ATGGTTGGATCAGCGGCTTCGTCTTTGATGATAGTAGCGGTGATCGGTCCATTGATCCACTCAACTTCGATTTGCTGTCCGTGAGTGTAGGCTGCGAAAAGGTCATCATCAGGGTGCATGACGACATATTTGTCCCCAAATTTTGTTTCAGGCCTGACGGTACCAATCACAAACGGTCCGTATTTAAAATAATAAAACGGATCTTTCTGCTCGACATAGATCATCTCGTCATCTGATACCGTCGTCTGCATGGCCGGGTCCCAGTTCACACTCCGCGCCCCACGGTAAATGAGTCCACCCTCGTACATCCGCATAAAGGCTGTTTGGACAGCGCGGTAGCGAGGGGCATCCAGGGTAAAGGCATAGCGACTGAAATCCATAGACGAGCCCATTTTCTTTGTCTGTCCTACAATAGTGTCTTTACTCTCTTCGGCAAACGTATCAATTCGTTTCAGGAGCTCTTCGCGTCCGATTTCATCGCGCCGTTTCTTTTCTTCTTTGTAGATGATGCCTTCGACCTTACTCTGGGTGGCGAGCGCGGCCGAATCAGTCCCAGGAATCCAGAGGGTCCGCTTACCCTGCATGCGGGCATGACGCACCAAGATGTCTTCAACCGCCAACATCGCCGCATGACCCATATGAAGAGTGCCCGTCACATTCGGCGGAGGGAGCACAATAGAAAATGTTTCCGCATCAGCCGCCGCTACCCCTTTTTCAATACAGACATCCGGATTAAAATACCCAGATTCCTCCCACATCGTATAGATTTTGGACTCGTGTTCCTCAGGGTTAAACGGTTTGAGGAATATCTCAGGGATGTTGCCTGGATTCGGGTTATTTTCGGGGTTCATAGTACGTTATCGTACCACGGAAAAAGCCTAGTTTGAAGCGTAGGTCGCGAGTGCCTGCAGAGACTGGATTTTAATGTCGGGGAGGATATCTGTTCGATGGGTGATTTCAGCCGCAGTGAGCCATTCCCAGGTATCGGTCGGAGATTCAGGAATAATATCCATGGAATTAGCCGTTGCATAATATACGAGATCGCAGTGTTGGTGGGTATCATTAATGTAATGAATATTCATTGCGGCCGGTCGCGGTAATTCCCGAAAGCGTCCATCCAGATAGGTACGTAAATTCTCAGATTCATGAATGACAATATCAAGCCCTACTTCCTCACGACATTCACGCACGGCGGCTGCAGCTGGGTCTTCGGCTAATTCCACATGCCCTCCAACAGCCAGTAGTTGATGGTACTTTTCGTGCATCCGCAACAGCACCCGGTCATCACACACAATAAACACCGATACTGTCCAATCAATTAATTCGTGTATGTGTGCCATAAAATTAGAAATTACGCCCCCAAGGGTCAGGCTCGTCGTCTTTTCGTAAGTCAAGAATATCATGCGAATCAAGTTTTCTTTCAGCATTAGGTTCTCGTTTGGAATCGAGGTGATCTAGTTGCCGTGCGGCTTTTGCTAATGCACCCGCTTTTTCTCTGTCAACAAACCGTCCAGAACTCGTTACAAACACCTCGATATATCCTGTAATTTTATCTATGTGATGAACCCCGAGTTCTTCGCCTGCAGCTATTAGTGCATCCGCATGTATTTGTCCAGTGAATACACTACCGTCTTCAAATTGTATTGCTGCAGCTTCAATTTTCTCGGGCAATTTTTCCGATTCCAATTTGGTGCTCAATGCTTTTTCTGATTCCATTACTACAGTATAGCAAATTCTAAATGAGTAGATTTCTAAAATTCACCGGATGCTTTAGATGCTAGGCGCGGAAGAAAAATAATATGAGACGTATACCTATACGGTGACTGTTATTTTGCGCACCGCAACAACGCAGATGAAGTTTCCGTTGGATTTTAGAGCGATCGATTGCTCTCTGCTTGGATCAATGGTATCGCTCCTCGAGTACGGGCAGTCTCGACGTGTGCGTGGCCAGCGAGGGCAATCATGATTGAGTTGTCGGTTGAGAGTTTGCGTTGCGGTAAATAGATTTCAATATCGGGGTGGGTCTCGAGGAGCCTTGTTTCAAAGCTTCGTCTGATGTAGTCGTTGGCACTCACCCCGCCGCCTATAATGAGGGTGTGGGCGCTATGGGCGTCAATCGCGGCTGTCGTTTTCTTGATGAGGACATCGGTGACGGCATCTTCGAAATCACGGGCCAGGGCATTCTTTTCGGTATCGGTCATGATGGTGTCACCGATGCTGTAGCGGACGGCGGTCTTTAGCCCGGAAAAAGAAAAATCGAGGTCACCGGAATGAATCATCGGTCGAGGCAAGACCTCGCGGAAGGGTGGCAGGTTTTCCGTGCGGGCAATGGCGGCACGCTTGCCGATTTCGGGACCTCCGGGATAATCGAGCCCCATCAGTCGTGCGACCTTGTCAAAGGCTTCGCCGACGGCGTCGTCTCGCGTTGCACCAATCTTTTCGTATTTAATCCAATCACGCATGAGGACGAGTTCGGTATGTCCACCAGAAATAAGTAAGGCAACAGTAGGGAACACGATGGGAGCGAGACCATCATCAACCTCCACATCAAATAGTGACGCCAATACGTGCCCCTCCATGTGATTTACCGGGGCTACCGGGCAACCTAGTACCGCCGCCAGAGCCTTGGCAAAACTCACCCCAACCCAGAGGGCCGGGGCCAGTCCCGGACCGGTCGTGACCGCAATTAAATCAATTTCCGGCAGCTCATACGAATCTAAAAACGTAAGCAAAGCCGGAGCGAGCCCGTCCTCACGTTCCAGAATAGTAGAAATCTCCTCTGACCCTATTTTGAGGGAGGCTAAGCCTCCCTCAGTTGGCTGTAATAGTTCGGCTTCGGTGAGGGCTTGTTGTAGCATTGGGACCAACTTGAGGGCGTGTTCGCGTTTGGCCACCATCGGGAAGACCCCGCCGAATTCTTTGTGGATATCAATTTGGGAAAAGAGGGCGTTGCCGAGAATTTCGTAGGACGCAGTCGGAAAATCACCCGTAGCCCTAACCAGGCTAATAGCAGTTTCGTCACAACTCGTTTCAATAGATAAAATAAGCATGCGCCAGTTATAACAATAAAACACCCCACTGCCAACCTGGACTGGTCGACAGTGGGGGTGTTCACATGACATGCGTGCTGGCTGTTGGTAGCGGACGGCTGGGTCTTTTACCCGAGACTCGTCTTGGGTGACCAGAGATGTCGTACGAACGACACAATATTTATCTATTTTATTGATAATGTCAAATTATACGATAGGTGTGTTTTTTGGAGTCGAGCATACTCATTTATTCTTTTAGATACAGCCAAGAAATGAATTTTGCTTTATAATGGATATTATGAAAACAATTGTGACCCATAGTGGGGCTTTTCACGCGGACGATGTATTTGCGGTGGCGACACTGCAATTGGTGTTTGGGGTGGACGAGGTGACTGTGGTGCGGAGTCGAGACGAGGCAGTGATTGCCGCCGCTGACATCGTGGTTGATGTGGGGGGTGTGTATGATGTGGCTCTACAGCGCTTTGATCACCATCAAAACGGTGCGCCGGTTCGGGAAAATGGTATACCGTACGCAGCATTTGGGTTAGTGTGGCAAACCTATGGGGAGCAGGTAGCTGGGTCCGAGGTGGTGGCTGCTAAATTAGAAAAGAAAATCGTACTGGCGGTTGATGCTGATGATGCTGGTCTGATGCTGTCTGACTTGCGTAATTCTGAAATCCCTACTTTTGAATTACATCAAGTCATTCGTTCGTTTGTGCCAGTGCGGGGGAGTGATGCTAATACAGACGAGGCGTTTTTGCAGGCGGTTGCCTTTGCTCGCGTGCTATTGGCACGACTGATTGAGAAATCAGCGGCAGCTGTTGCGATGGATGCTGTAGTTGCCGCTACCTACGATGCAGCTACAGACAAACGATGTCTCGTGTTTACGGAATCAGTTTCGGCCGGTGCTTGTATCGATTACCCTGCTGTCGAGGTGGTGGTGATGCCCGATAATCCGGAATTAAATAGTAATTGGCTAGCTTCGACCATACGAGTCGCTCACGACACCTTTCATGCCCGAGCCTATTTCCCTGAAGCCTGGCGTGGCTTGCGTGATGCAGAATTGGCCGCAGCCTCCGGTATCCCCGATGCCGTATTTTGCCACAAAGCGGGTTTCTTGTTTGTTGCGGGGAGTAAAGAAGGGGCAATGATGGCGGCTGAGAGGGCGGTGTAGGAATTTCACAAATTAAAAAAGCACCATATGGTGCTTTTTTAATTTGTGCGCATACCAGGGTTCGAACCTGGGACCTTCGGCATGTCATGCCGACGCTCTAACCAGCTGAGCTATACGCGCGTTTTTCACTACGATTTTACACTGACTGAAGCGCAAAACTGCTTAGCAATATATACTAATTTTCTCTGAATTGCTACTGTCCCACAGCGGACTAAACAAACACCCTTATACGAGTTGTAGGTAATAGTATTTTTAGTTCTTTGGTCAAGATATGGTTTGTAGAAGTTTTCCTTTTTCAATGGCAAGTTCTTTTGACCAGAACGATAGTATCTCGTCAGGATTTTGATCAGCCCGTAAATGTAGTTCGCATTTAATTTTATCATCAGGTACTTGATATATATTACGTAAACAATGAACAAAAAATTTAAGAATAAGCGGGTCCGAACTCCCCATTCCGGTTTCTCCTTTAGCTTTGGAACCTTCTCCAAGATAAAGAAGAGCTAAAGCTAGTTCAGTAATTTGAAGATTTTGTAGATCAAGTTTTTTGCAAGAGTGTCATTGCCTCCGATTCTGCTTGCTGCAGACGCTCCTGTTTACCCTTGTTATGCCATAGTACTGCTTTTTCACGAGCTTTAGCTAATCCGTCCTGCCAATTTTTTTGTAGTTTGGCTTTTTGTTTTTCAGTGAGAGTGATGTCCTTGAACCAATGGCTCAATGTCGACTTTGGGATACCTAAGTGTGTATGCACGTAGGGAAGAGACCTGCCTTGTTTGCGGAGTCGGATAGCTTCGGGTTTTAAATGGATCCATTTAGATGCCATGTATACATTATACTATCAGTAGTTCGGTTATGAAAACCTGGCTGTGCAAAATAGATTCTGCTGCGTCTTAAATATTTTTCGTATTGATAAATTGGATGCAGGGTAGATTTCTAAGTCGCTACTATATAAATGCTATACTTTGATAATTATGCTAGACAAAAACCCTATTGAAGCACGTGTGCTTTCACAAATTGAGTCTGCGGAAGGAGATGTTATTGAATATATTATCGAGCAGTTTCCTGCTGAGTTGCGTGACCGTCTTTATTTAGAAGTTGAGCATATGGAAGATGCTGAGGCAGTAACTCATCTTTCAACTAGACTTATTAATCGCAGGTTTTCATTGAGCGTGAATGTCGAAAAGATGTTGTCTTCCGAAGGGGTGGAAGTAGTTCACGGATACCCACGTGCAATTTTGCAACATATCGAAAATAGTTATGCATCGAAAGAAGAAATTCGGTTAGGTAGTGGTAATAATGGTGAAGTGATAGCAAGTATTAATCAGCCAGGTACCTGTTATAAATTGCTGTACTTAAAAAGGGCGCAAGAAATGGCAGCTACAGCGGCGCGTGAAGCACTACTACAGTACCAAGCTTATGAAGCGCTACGCAACAAGGTTGATGTGGCGAAAGTTCCTGCAGTCATCCGATATGTAGATAATAAAGATTTACGAGCTATTCAAATGGAACAGGTTCAGGGAGTAAGTTTGAGAAATGTAATTGAAGGCAAGTCTGATCTGCCCGACACGTTCGATTTAGATTATTTCTTCGGGTGTTTGGAGAATACAATTGAACAGCTAAACCTGGTGGGAATTTTTCATAGAGATTTGCTTAATAACCCCGGTAATGTTATGGTTGACAAAGATGGAAATCCGTGGATTATCGATTTTGGTAACGCTCATAAAGCCACTAACTTTGATGAGGTGGACAATGCTTACCAACTGATTCCTGGCGGAACTTGGATTGTTTCTCGGGATATGCTCGCAATTAAAAAATTGAAACAGCAAGTTCGTTCGCACCTAACCCAAAACAATTAAGCTATGGAAAGCAATGGAGTTGATATGACCGACATATTGGGTACAATAGGGACTTTTCCAAATCTCATTGACGCAGCTCGTGATTTGGCGGTTGACTTGAGTGACGGAGAGATGGTAGAGATACCAACTTTTCCGGGATTCTGGGTTTTAGAATCGGAAAGTGTGCCGGCTGAGATGAGTCGTGTTACTTTTTTCAGAATAGATTCTCGCCACTTCTTAATACTTGAGAATGCGACTTAACTTAATAGGGTGGGCGGTTTGCGCGAGCAACCGGCCACCCTTTGTATTTTACATGTTTAATATATGCAGCACATAAAAATCTTAGGTAATTGAGGTGTCTACGTATATAATAGCATTGCTCTTTCGCCCAGCTTTCAATGGCTATATGGGCTTTTTACTTTATGAAAACCAACGTTACCTCACAAACCCTACCTTTCTCCACACCACTGCAATATCTGTGGTATGTGACCAAACCCCATAAACATTGGGCATTTTTGGCGGTGCTGGTTGTTGTAATTGCGGCCGCAATGGAACAATCTACCAGTTACCTGTTTAAGCTGATTATTGATGCGGTGGAAGCGGGCGATCAAAAGCAGGCACTGGTGTATGGTCTGCTGTTTCCGGTCGCACTCTTTGTCATTATGTGTACCTTTAGGCTCAGTGGGCTCCTGGGACGAAATTGGGCCACAGCAACCCGGCAGTATGGATATAATGTGCTGTTCTCACACATCTTGAATCACAGTCATGGTTACTTTAGTAATCGTTTTGCTGGCTCAATTCATAATAAAATGCGTAACGTGGTTGATGGGGTAGATAGTTTGATTCCAGAAATCTTGTGGACGTACGTTAATTCGTTTGTGTCTCTGATCGTAACGTTCTTTTTTATTCTCGCCATTGATCTATTGGCTGCTGGTATTTTTGTGCTACTCGTAATAGTGCTGATTGTACTCAATCACTATTTGGCTCCTAAAAAACAAGAACTCGCGTACCAGCAGTCGGCCGCCAGTTCCAAAATGCACGGCGGCATGATTGACGTTATTTCCAATGTATCCGCCACCAGACAGTACGGAAAAGCTCATTATGAAGAGGCTCGCGTCGCTGCCCTCATTAATGCTCACTACGTCTTAGCGAAAGCCTCGTGGGGTCGGACTGAGTTTATGTTGTTTGTAAACAGTATTGTGCTGTTTATATTTTCATTTGGCATGTTCTATATTCTTGTCGCACGGTGGGGAGCTGGTGCGGTGACGACAGGAGAGTTTGTGCTGGTGGCCGCTTTGATTGCGCAACTATCCGGAACACTTATTTTTATTGGTCGGGCTTTTAACAGTACGGCTCGAACGTTTGGTGAAATCCGGGAAGGGTTTGCGGAACTGTTGGTGCCGTATGAGATTGTTGATACGGCCGCTGCGCAGCCACTTGTGGTTACTGGCGGCGGGTCAATTGATTGGCAGGACGTTACGTTTGAGTACGGTGCTAATAAGGTATTTGATACGTTTAATTTGAGTATCCCAGCTGGGCAACGGGTCGGTTTAGTAGGATCCTCTGGTGCAGGCAAGACGACGTTTGTGTCGCTACTCCTGCGACTACATGAACTCACAGCGGGAGCAATTCTCATTGACGGGAATAATATCGCAAGTGTAACGCAGGATTCACTGCGTAGCGTGATTGCTGTCGTGCCCCAAGAACCGCTCCTCTTCCATCGCACTATCCGCGAGAACATCGCCTACGGAAAACCAGATGCTACCGATGATGATATTATCGCCGTGGCCAAAAAAGCTCAGGCCCATGACTTTATCACTGCCTTGCCAGATGGGTACAAAACAATGGTCGGTGAACGAGGCGTAAAGTTATCTGGCGGACAAAAGCAACGCGTAGCCATCGCCCGCGCAATGCTCAAAGACGCCCCGATTCTCGTTCTCGACGAAGCCACTTCTGCCCTCGATAGTGAAAGCGAAGTCGCTATCCAACAAGCCCTACATGTTCTGATGGAAGGGAAGACCGTGATAGCGATTGCCCACCGCCTCTCGACCCTCCGTGAGATGGATCGAATCATCGTGCTAGAAAACGGCCAGATTATCGAAGATGGTATGCATGATACATTGTCTAAATCAGGAGGAACGTACGCCCGGTTATGGAATCACCAAGCAGGGGGATTTTTGGTAGAGTAGTACTATACTAAATATATGCCAACTGAAAAAATCCCTCAACAAATCGATGTTAACTCAGGTCGTATTTTTGACCGTATGAGTCGTATTTTTATAGATGTTCCAGAACTAGTTCCACTGTGGAATGCGGTAGTGCTAAAAATATCACCAGACGGTAAATTTTCTGAATCTCAATTTATAGAATTGTGTAACGAGCTGAGTATTCGCCCAGAATCACTCAAAGAATGGGGTGATGATTTTTTTGATTCTGAATATCCTATGATCGTAAAAATAATTCGCGGGCGAAGTAGTTTGTCACCAAACGCCACGGAGTAACTTTTTGAAATTATGGTAGGTACTATATAGCATAGACGCTATACATTATTTATATTTTTATGTGCGGGATATTCGGGTACGTAGGGGAGAGGCAGGCCAGTTCGATTTTAATTGGTGGATTACGGCAGCTGGAATACCGGGGGTATGATTCAGCGGGGGTGTATGTGGCGGGTGCGGGGGTGCGAAAATCAGTAGGGAAAGTGGCGATGCTCGAAGAAGTTGTAACTCAACAGCCGCTTTCTGGTACCGCGGGGATTGCCCATACTCGCTGGGCGACCCATGGGGTACCGAGCGAAGCGAACGCCCACCCACACACTGATGCCCAGAATAAAATCTGGCTCGTGCACAATGGAATTATTGAAAATTGGCAGGAACTCAAAACTGAATTGGTTGACCAAGGTGTACATTTTCAGAGCGATACCGACACCGAGGTCCTCGCGCAGCTGATTGGGACTCTCTATGACGGTGATATTACACGTGCTGTCCGCGCGGCACTCAGTCGCGTCCGCGGTACGTATGGTCTTGTGGTAATGAGCGAGGACACTCCGGACACGCTCGTCGTCGCCCGTATGGGTAGTCCAATTGTATTAGGGGTGGGGGCTAATGAGTATTTTGTCTCGTCAGATCCCGCGGCTCTCCTGGTGCACACTCGCGATGTCGTTTATTTGGAGGATGGGGAACTGGCCATAGTTACTAAAAATGGGTATACCATCACCAATACCGGTGGAGCCGTTCAACAAAAAACCACCGAGACCCTGACTATGGATGCCGTAGCGGTACAGAAAAATGGGTTTGATCACTTTATGCTCAAGGAAATTTTCGAAGCCCCGGACGTAGTCCTCAATACCATTCGTGGTCGGATTACCAGTGATGGTGCGCGGGTGAAATTAGGTGGCCTCGAATCAATTACCACGCAGCTTGAAACTCTGAAACGACTGACAGTGGTGGGCTGTGGGTCAGCGTATTATTCAGGTCAAGTTGGCGCCCTGCTTTTGCAAGAGTACGCCGGAATCCCGGTCGAGACATGCATCGGGAGCGAATATCGCTACCAGCGGCATTTTACCCGGCCGCACTCGGCGCTCTTGGCTGTGACGCAATCAGGTGAAACTGCCGATACCTTGGCTGCGGTAAAACAAGCAAAAGCAGAGGGTGTGTTTACACTTGGTATCGTAAATAACGTTGGCTCGAGCATCGCGCGCGAGACCACGGCCGGAGTCTATAATCATGCCGGTCCAGAAATTGCCGTCGCATCGACCAAGGCATGTGTATCACAACTGACCGTATTTGCACTCCTTTCGGTATACCTCGGGCGTATGCGTGATCTGTCTGCAGGAGAGTCCAGTGAGATTTTGACTGGCTTGGCAGCGTTGCCTGAGGTGCTGGAAACAATGCTCAAGTCAGCGCCGGCTATTAAATTATTGGCAGAGAAATATGCTTCGCAGACAGACATGATGTATATCGGGCGGGGACTCTACGCGCCACTCGCGTACGAGGGGGCGCTCAAATTAAAAGAAGTATCATATATCCACGCCGAAGCCTACGCCGGTGGGGAATTGAAACACGGCTCGATTGCACTACTTACTCCTGCATTCCCCGTCTTTGCGATTGCACCGGAAAATGAGCTATATGAGAAAATGATTTCCAATATCACCGAGGTCCGCGCGCGGCGAGCCCCAGTAATACTGCTGACTACCGAGAGTGCGCCAGGCGCAGAGGGTGTGGCTGATGATGTGATATATATGCCAAAAGTCCATCCGGCCCTGCAACCGATTGTAACTCTAATACCGCTACAACTATTCGCCTACTATGCCGGAGTCGCTCGTGGACAAGACGTCGATCAGCCTCGTAATTTGGCCAAAAGTGTCACCGTGGAGTAGTGTCTAACCAATGTAGATTCGCCCCCTCGCTAAGCGTTTTTTAGGACTTTGATTGCACAGCGATCGTAGCGATAACAGCTGCATGGTCGCTGACACCAAACTCCAGCCTGACGTCACTGGCGACGTATGGGGGCTGTGTGAATATATAGTCGACCATGTAGATGTCAAATATAGGAGCACCAAGTTCCATACTGTGTCCGCTACGATGTAGATTTCGGTCGAGGCTGCTAGCGTAGTGTGTTGGTACGGCGTCACCGTATTGTTCGAGGAAACGCTCGTAATTTGTGTTGTAACCGCGAGGCATATTGAAATCACCACAAAATATGTGTGGCGGGTAGGAAGACAGGTATTCCAATAGGCGATCTACCGCCGCCTGTTGCGGTTCGGAGGAGACACCGGTTGCTGTCACCATGAGGTGAGTCGTAGCTATGGTATAGGTGTTATTTGTGTCATCAGAAAATGTAGCGGTAATTAATTGAAAGCTTTTGGCGCTGTCGTCGGGGCGCCTTTCATAGATTGGGATGCCGGTTTGTGTGCCGCCGTAGTTATGAATTGTCGCGTCATGCGGCGTGCGGGTCGCTATGCATATTCCCAATGCTTCATTTGTGCTAGTCCGATGAGCGTCACGGAACATGGGAGAAAATGTTGGATAATAGCCGAGGAGAATGAGGTTGTAGATAAAAACAGTCGGCATTTCCTGGAGACAGATGCAGTCCGGTTGTTCGCGTTTAATTAACGCAATAATTCGTTCAATGTGCAGCACTCCCTCCATGTTGACTGTGATGAGTTTCATTGCTGGTCATTTTACCACACGGTATACTAGGAGGGTAATCATTATTTTTTTGTATGTTAAAAATTGGCCGCAAAGCACCACTCTTTAAACTCCGTGATCAGGATGATAGCGAGCATTCACTTAAACAGTATTCCGGTATGTGGGTGTTGTTATATTTTTACCCCAAAGACGACATACCAGGCTGCACCAAAGAAGCCTGCATGATTGCCGATGTCTACAAAGATTTTAAGCGAATGAAAGTAACGGTACTGGGTGTCAGTAAAGACACCCCAAAATCGCACAAAAAATTTGCCGAGAAATACCATCTGCCGTTTACACTGTTGTCTGATCCAACGATGGCGATGATGAAAACATACGGTGCGCTTGTAGAGAAGACTATGTATGGCAAACCGGTTCGTGGCACCAACCGCATCACGTACCTGATTTCGCCAGATGGTAAAATCGCCAGAGTGTATCCCGAGGTTGATCTAGCCAATCACGCCTTGGAGTTATTAAAGGATATTAAGGTAATTAAAAAAGCCGAGAAACTTGCGTCAAACCAGTAATAATTATATGCAAAAGATTTGGGTGCTGGCTGTTGGAGTGATTGCTTTTGTTATTTTGATTATTGAACAGACTGGTTTAGTACCTGAGGGTGTGACTACTGTTATGCAGTCTGGCACTGACCTAATGCAAGAGACAATTGAGAATTGGGCTGTTGATGAATTTGAAGCAGAAATGGACGCTGCCTCAGAAGAGTCTGCCCCAGATGAGCTATACACCGTTGTGCGGGTTATTGATGGTGATACCATCGAGGTAGAACAAAATAGAGAGCGGGCCACTGTCCGGTACATTGGTATAAATGCTCCTGAAATCGCTCATCCTAACAAAGCTGCCGAGTGCTTTGGAGTAGAAGCGACCGAGGCGAATCGGGAGTTGGTTTCTGGCAAGTCAGTCAGACTAGAGCGAGATGTGAGTAATACTGACCAGTATGGTCGTCTACTGCGGTACGTCTACGTGGGAGAGACGTTGGTAAATTTGGCGTTGGTAGAAGGTGGATATGCAAAGGCTACTACCTATAAACCAGATGTAGCAGAGCAAACAGTCCTTGATGAGGCTGAAGCTGTTGCCAATCAGGCAGATAGTGGATTGTGGAGTGTGGCGTGTACTAATAATGCAGAATAAATACTTATGCAGTCAGGTCCAATCAGAAGATTTTCCGAAGAATAACAGATAGATAAAAGGATTAAAGCTGATTCAGTTACATTGTAGTGCTGAGTATCTTTCCAGATTTGTACCAGTCCTGAGTTGAAAACATAGGCATGATTGTTAAAATATAGAGTGTAGTGAGGGAGACAAATCGTTGCTATTAAAATTTGAGTAACATATATATATGGAAATTAATTATGTGCTGGTAGCGGTGGCTGCGGTGGCGCAATTTATTTTAGGCGCCGTGTGGTATTCGCCACTTATGTTTGGAAAGATCTGGATGCGTATTATGGGAATGGCACAGATGTCCAAAGAAGAGTTACAACGTCTACAAAAAGCGATGTCGCCATTTTATGGGCTGCAATTTGTGCTGACGCTTTTTATGACGTTTTCGTTTGCTAATTTTATGGCCTATGCGACGAATTTGGATGTGTATCACGCAGCCTTTTGGCTTTGGAGTGGCTTTGTCGTACCGGTTCAAATTTCAGCTGTGATTTGGGGCAGTACGCCGAAAAAGTTTTGGCTATGGCAGTGTTTTATTATGACCAGCATGCAGCTCGCGGCCATCATGCTTATGGCGTGGATTTTGTCGATGTAGGTGACACGTAGTAGCTCCGTTCTTGACAGGATGTGTGGAATAAAAGCACTAGTGAACTCCATGTACTCTTTCTGAAGGCAGATCCCTTCAGGTTTATAAATAACGCAGCCCACGAAACGTGTCGTGGGACTTACGCTTCGTGGACTTAATCGTTCTTAACCAGCCTGAGTACTGGTTTCTTGGATTCTTCTTTTGGTTCCTGACTGATGTATTGCGACCACTGTCTTAAGTGACCATGATGAACTTCAAAAAAATATGGTTCACCGACAAGCGCCCACCCTTGCGCCATCGCTTTACTTTCCTTAAAGTTAGCGCGAAAGAATCCAGCCGCTTCTTCCTCAGAGTCAGGAGTGTCGGTCACTACCATTGCTGTAAATTGACTAACCTTCCATCCTCCCTCAAACTCCCCATGCATAAGCGACGCGATAACATAAAGAGCCATTTCATACCTCTCTGTACTGATTTTCCATAACAATATAATGTCCTTTGCTATGTTTGTCTAGTCATACCCAACTCAAACTCTCCATATTTGATGCGAAGAGAGAGTCCTTCTATTTAGTGCGCTGGCGAATATTCGAAGCTTTGCCAAAGACCGACCTAGGCGGAGCTAATTGTTACTTGTAGTATGTGTATATGATTTTGTATCCCACTGAAACAATCTACGCCCTTGGGGCCAATGCCCTGGACGAAGGAGCGTTACAAAAACTATTTGCACTCAAAAGTCGCGATTCGGCCAAATCAGTCAGTTGGCTGGTGCGCGATATGGTTGATACCGCGCAGTATGGGGTGGTGAGTGATACCGCGTACGCTATTGCGGCCCGGTTTTTGCCTGGTCCACTTACGTTAGTAGTGCCTGCACATCCACACGTCCCTGCGTTTGCTACGTCGCCTAAAGGTACGATTGGTTTTCGTATATCTACCGATACTGTAGCAAGAGAAGTCGTTGCGGCTTTTATGACCGAGTACCAATCGCCACTTACGTGTACGAGCGCCAATCTAAGTGGATACCCAACTACCAGTTCGCCTACAGCAATAATTGAACAGTTTGGTGCAGCTGCGGCCAATATTACAGAGATCTACGATGATGGAGTGCGCAGTGGGAGCGCGTCGACCGTAGTTCAGGTTATTGGTGATGAAGTGATAATCCTGCGCGAGGGAGCCATTCCTGCTGCGGATATTATAAACAGAAGCGCAACCTGGGTCGACTTGAGCGAAGTTGAGTATGCAACGGCGAACTTAAACCAGTAATTTTTTCAAATATATAAACAGTATCTAAAAAAGTAAAACCCTGCGCAGTGGCTAGGGTTTGGATCGAAACATTAGGTAGAAAGTCTTCCGAATTTAAGGATTGTAGGTGATCAGTATTACGTTTAAGTTACGATTAAACTAAACTAAACTAAACTTAGTTACTTAGCTCATGTCATCTTCCCAATCCCCTTCGTAGGAACTGCGTCCATCCAAGATCTTCTTTTTTTCCCAAGGAAACAAAGGTGACCGGGAACTATATTCACCGACCTTCATTTCGGGGTAGATCAATACAGGCACAGAGAGGGCAGGGTCGAAAACAATCTTTTTACCATCGAACATAAGCAAGATTGTTTTGCCACCATCAAACTGTATGTTGGTAATCAGTGACGGAAAGTTACCTTGCTGAATCATCCTGCACAAAGCATGGATCATGTCACCAACTTCTTTTCGGGCACTGTCATTGTCGATCTTTTTATTCCAGCCCACCCAAGCAATGATAGTATATAGCTCCATCTTTTTTCTCCTTGTGTTTTACGTGTCCTTTACACGTATTTATATTATGACAAATAATAATTATTTGTCAAGTATTGACCCAGGTCACTTTAGGTAAGTGGTAAATTGGGACAGGGACAATCTAGTTGCTGAAAATATGTCGGAATATTTTGCGGGGGGAGTTGAAAAGTTCTAGACGAACTTTGCTGTATGTACATGTGGTCACAAGTTACTAACTATAATTGTTCGTCTGGCGACTCCAATTTTAGTAAGTACTTTCGACCCCGCCTCGGCTGTTTTGGCATTAGGAATAGCCAAAACATGCCTGCGGCTATCACTCGAGCCCGAAACTGAAGCAGTTCAGTTTCTATAACAGAAACCACTCATTCTTAAAAATGAGTGGTTTCTGTTATGCTCGAGTGATCCCGCCTGACACACTTATCGAACTTCTGGTCTAGAAACGATACTTCACGGGTACATGAAGATTTTAAAAATTTTCAATAAGACAGAAGAATTGGATTATCCTCAACTAAAAGACGGAAGTATTGAGCAATGGAAATATAACTTGAAGAACCAAAGTCAGAACACCTGAATGTCGTTTCTTGGTTAATTAAGTTTAATCTAAATCAAGTTTATTTCCGACTGACTCAATTCTCTAGAACGACGCGGAAACGGGCTTGGTTACTTCTGGTTATTTCTACACCGGCATTGGCTTCGCTCATATTCATAACTTGGACTGTGGCACCGATAGTATGCTCTGCGGCTAGGTTGAGTAACTCTTTGATTTTGTTGGGGTGAGCGATGGCACTGCCAGCGATCCTCTTGTTGCCGTCTACGAGCTTGGTAATGTCGTCGATTATCATGGGGTCGGGAGCTATTCCTAGTTGTACGAAGGTACCATTTGGTTTGAGGGCGGCAAGATACTCATTCATCGGCATGTTCACATGCGCGGTGTTAAGAATGAGGTCATAGGCACCCACCGCTGGCGCTGAAACAAAGTCATCTGCACCAAGTTCTCTGGCCAAAGCTTCTTTGTCTGACGACTGACTAATCGCTGTCACAGTACAACCTTTGGCTTTGGCGATTTGAATGGCGAGGTGCCCAAGTCCGCCAATACCAACAACCGCGACGCTGTCGCCTGGTTTGGTGTACTGATCTATTGGTGTAAAAACAGTTGCTCCACCACAAAGGAGCGGGGCAGCGCTGGCACTATCTAGTGTATCGGGCAAGGAAATAATAAAACGCTCGTCGGCAATCACACTGTCGGCAAAACCACCAAAATGACCCATGCAGGTTGGCTGGTTCTGCTTACAAAATACTTCGTTATGGTCGCTACACTGTTCACAGACGCCGCAGCTGTTACATTGCCAGCCGATGCCGACACGTTCACCTACCTGCGTCGAGTGTACGCCAGAGCCAACTCTTTCTACGACGCCCACAATTTCATGGCCCGGCACCAGTGGATAGACATCACCCCAGTCACCGTCGATGAGGTGGACATCACTGTGGCAAATTCCACAGTGCGTGACACGTACGAGTACGTCAGTCTCACCAACTTCTTCGTGATATTCAAATGGCTGAAGTTTTCCTGATGCTTCGGTGACGGCTAGTGCTTTGATCATAATGTTGGATGGATATGTATTAAATGCACGAATAGTATACCCCGATTAACAGATCAAGAAAACTTGATCTGAGAGATGCGTACGATAAATTCACAAGTCTGCCAAGGAGACGAAATGTGCCGATGTGACCCAGCCCGACACACTTATCGAACTTCTGGTCTAGAAACGATACTTCACGGGTACATGAAGATGCTAAACATCTTTAACGAGACACAAGCATTGGATTATCCTCAATTAAAGAACGATGGTATAGAGCAATGGAAATATAATTTGAAGAATCAGTCCAGTGGTAAATTGCCTTGAGTCAAGAACGACCTGCTTTTTAGGCAGGTCGTTATCTCTCGTGATCAAGTTCATGGTCCAAATATAAAAGCTCCACCTAGGACCGTCCTAGGCAAAGCTGATAATCTCATTCATACAATTACTTTCCCCACACTTCAATCTCTCTCCACCCGACCCACGCAGTGCTTTTAGGAGTTTCGACCTTAATATACCGAACATTGTTTAAAGCTTGGGGAATAGCATACTCAAGAA
>JAYTKW010000008.1:0-56151 GCA_043729945.1 Candidatus Kaiserbacteria bacterium
AGCCATGGGGAATAAAACAAAATTAATTGCCGATTCGTCTAATGGTAGGACTCTGGTTTCTGGTACCAGCTATTGGGGTTCGAGTCCCTGATCGGCAGCCAACTCGAGGTAGGTTATCGCGCACGAGACGCGTCGAGACCACTCGAGGACTATTCTGAAATAGCATACCTGCTGAGAGCAGTATCCAAACTAAAAAGCCACCCAAATTGGGTGGCTTTTTAGTTACACGAACTCCACCTACTTTACGAAGTCTTCACCTTGCTCCCATACACTCACACTATGACGAATACTTCTGTCATTAGCGCCACTTATTAAATAGACTCAACTTTATAAAAAATATGAATACTATTGCAACACCAGCAACCCAACTGGATCAATCAAACGATTCACCATCGCTTGCTCGAACGTTGTTAAACAAAGTTCCAGAGATCACTATATTTTTTTGGATTATTAAAGTCCTTTGTACAACTGTCGGTGAAACGGCGGCTGACTTTCTGAATGTAAATTTAAATCTTGGTCTTACTGGTACTTCTGTTATCACTGGTATCCTTTTGGCGATTGCCCTTTTCTTCCAGTTTCGAGCAAAGAAGTACATACCAAGTATCTATTGGATTGCCGTAGTACTGATAAGTGTGTTTGGAACACTGGTTACCGACAACCTTACCGACAGCATGGGAGTACCACTCGAAACAAGTACCATATTCTTTAGTATTGCTCTGGCACTGACGTTTGCGTTTTGGTATGCAAAAGAAAAGACACTTTCCATCCATTCCATTTTTACGAGACAACGAGAAATGTTCTACTGGTTAGCGATTCTCTTTACCTTTGCTCTTGGTACGGCAGCGGGCGACCTTATGGCTGAGGGACTAGGACTAGGGTATCTACTTACGGGAATCATTGTGGCTGTGACGGTCGCACTATTTGCAGGTGCATGGAGGTTTGGACTTAATTCAGTGTTGGCATTCTGGCTTATATACATCATGACGCGACCTCTCGGTGCGTCCTTAGGAGACTTCTTGTCCCAATCACAAAAGCACGGGGGCTTAGGTTGGGGTGCAACAATCACGAGCGTTGTTTTTCTCACTGCAATCCTTGCTGTAGTCACCTATCTTTCAGTCACGAAGCGAGATGTGATCAAAAGAGCATTAACCGAAGAAAAGGTATCATCTCGACAAAACGTCTTTATGCAGACAGCACTCACGATGGGTGTATTGGCACTAGTTGCAGGCACTGGGTATCACTTCAGACAATCGTCACTCCAAGGTGAAATTACAAACGCTACTTCAGAAGAGACGGGACAAGTAGCAGTTTCTGAAACAAATACGGTAGTTACAAATTCGACTAATAGTCCTGATCAAACAGGGGAACCAGTGAAAGTGAACAGTGGAGATGTTGTGACAGAAGAAACCCCAATTGTTGCGACTACTCCTGTAGTTAAACCTGTTGCGATTCCGAAGCCAGTAGTAAAGACGTCACCACTTGGCGACTTGTCCAGCTTTAAGACCATTACCCAAGATACTTTGAATTTTGTTCTCGCAGGGAAACCCGCTGACGCAAAAGAACGTATTGGAGACTTAGAGTATGAATGGGATAACGCCGAAGCGAAATTAAAGCGAATGGATGGTGCAAAGTGGACTGAAGTAGATGATGCTATTGATGCGACACTGCGACAAGTACGTGCAGTGAAGCCGGATGCACAAAAGAGTGAGTCGTCAATCAAGGCGTTACTTGCCGTACTCAATTAACTACCATCAAAATACATGAACGGAGACAAGTCATCGCACATCATGAATGCATCAACAAACCTTGTTGGTTTTACGTTCATTGTACTCACTTCACTGAAGGCATTTTACTTGGGACAAAATGCATTTATTGACGAAATGGTAGCAGTATCGGTTGTAGGCTTCATGTTGAGTACGCTACTTTCTTTTTCGTCAATGCGAACCACTAAAAAAGAAAGAAGTGTGCGATATGAGCTTTTTGCCGATTATGTATTCTTTGGAAGCCTCCTCATGATGTTCTTAGTCTGTATGTTACTCACCATTTATGATTGATAATTACCACTTTATGCAAACTTCACCAAACAGGAGTATGCTACAAACGTATGAAAATACTTGTCGTTGAAGATAACAAAAAATTAGCTGCAAACCTGAAAGAAGGCTTGGAACAAGACGGCTTTGCGGTCGATTGTATTCATGACGGTATGGAGGCTGAGCGAAAAATACTCATCAATCGAAAAGAGTACGATGTGGTCATTCTTGACCTCATGCTTCCAAGTAAGGATGGAGTTGAAGTATGTCTTTCGTGGCGTGAACAGGGCGTGGTAATTCCTGTCCTTATGCTCACCGCACGGGACGCAACCGACGACAAAGTGAAGGGTCTCAATATGGGTGCAGACGATTACCTCGCCAAACCATTTGCTCTTGAAGAAGTGACAGCACGGGTACGAGCACTCCTACGCCGTCCAGTGATAACAGAAAACGTTGTTCTCCAACTTAGCAACATCACCCTCGATACCATCAGCCACAAGGTTGAACGGGACGGAGTGGAAGTGGAACTCACTCTCAAAGAATACATGGTGCTTGAGTATCTCATGCGCAACCAAGGAAGAGTGGTTACGCGGGATGCGCTCTACGACCATGCATGGGACTATGCAGATGTATCCTTTAGTAATACAGTAAACGTCCACATAAAAAACCTACGAAAAAAATTACATGATGATGGAACCCATATACAAACAATACGTGGCGTTGGCTACAAAATGGAATAAGGATGTCCTTTTTCGTGCACGCATTCAACTCACCCTAGCGTATATTGTTGTATCAGCTTTTATCGTGGGTATAGCAAGTCATCTACTTTTTAACGCACTTCTTGTCAGTCTCGCTGATTCAATTGCAGACCAAGTACCAAGTATTAGAGATCAAGCCCGTCTTTTTGAGCAAGCTGAAGGGGTGTTGGAGTTTAAGATCATCCTTGCTGATATTTTCATAATAGTAATAATCTGTGTGTGTGCTTATATACTGACCGAAATTGCCCTTCGTCCTATTCGTGAAGCGAGAAATCGTGAGCGACGTTTCCTTGCTGACGCCGCTCACGAATTACGCACACCCCTTTCAGTGATGCGCTCGGGTAATGAGGTGGTATTGCGTGGTGAGAAAAATCTGTCCCCTCGTGCCATTCGTCAATTCACCGAGAATATTGAAGAGATTGATACGCTTACTCGTATTGCAAATGGACTCCTTGCACTTACCAGCAAAAAGCAGATGGCACTAGACGGTGAATCTGTAATACAGGTAGGAGAACTCTTGAAAAGTGTGATTCAAAAACTTCGCCCATTGGGCACTGTAAAAGGAGTTGGTCTTTCTTTGACTACAGACGCGAATATTGAAAAATGCAGTGTCCGTGGTGACCACGCAACGCTCTCTCGAGCATTTGAAAACCTTATTGAAAATGGAATTAAGTACACGAAGCCAGAAGGTTCTGTACTAGTTACCTTAATACAGCAAAGAAACTTTGTGGTGATAGAGATTAAGGACACAGGCATTGGTATCGCTCCCAAGGATCTACCATACGTTACTGAACCCTTCTTTCGTTCTGATGTAGCGCGTACTGCAAACGAAGGTTCAGGACTTGGTCTTTCTATTGTTTCGGAAACTATTGAAGCGCAGGGTGGAAATCTCTCAATTGAAAGTGAGCTCGGCGTAGGTACTATTGTTACCGTCTCTCTTCCAATTGTAAAAGGATAATCCTCTTTACCAAGAGTTCACCATGAGTGAGTAGTATGAATGAGTACTCAACGTGAATGCATATAACAGCAGTATGCGGTCTGAGATACACCATTATTTACTTAAGATATAAAAACTAGAAAATAAGGGGACAGGCACATTTAATTCAGAAAAAGCATGGCATAATTTATCTATGGCACGAGCAGCTCGAGTTGATATCGGTGGTCAGATATACCACGTTATGAATAGGGCTGTTGGCAGATTGCAGATATTTAATACCGACGAAGATTATCTCACGTTTCTAAACATCCTTCGTGAAGCTGGTGAAACTAGTGTGGTGGAAGTGCTGGCATATTGTTGCATGCCAAATCATTGGCATCTCGTACTTCGTACTAAAGCAGATGGTGATCTAGGAAAGTATATGCAGGCTCACCAATGCACATACCCGTTTTGTACATACAAAAACACAAACTGTTGGAACTGGACCTCTCTACCAGGGAAGATACAAATCATTCATGGTTGACGACGACATACATCTCAAAACGGTTATAAAGTACGTTGAACGAAATGCTGCGCGGGCAAATCTGGTAGTCAAGCCAGAAGACTGGCGATGGGGGAGTGCTTGGCTGCGTATGAATGGAAACATTAAGCAAAAGAAATTACTGACGGAATTGCCTTTTGAACAAATTAATTATTTTGTCTGGCTCAATACAATTGACACCGAGAAAGAGTTAGAGCAAATCAGAAACTCAGTAAAGCGCGGAGTGCCATTTGGTCGTGAGAGGTGGGTTGACGCAATGGTAGAGAGGTACGGACTGGAATCGACCGTGCGTACTAAGGGGAGACCAAAGAAAGGGCAGGTGAAGGTTTTGGCTAATGAATAAAATTAGAACACAATTTTTGTAAAATAAATGTGCCTGTCCCTTTATTATCTATGCCTGTCCCTTTATTATCTATCGGTAGGCCTCTGAACGTTTACTTATTTTATAGACGATAATTATCTCATCATTAAGTTCAAAAAGAATTCTATAGTCACCTATGCGCTTTCGATAACTGGGAAATGGAGTTTGTAGTTTTCTGGTATTTGAAGCTTTTATGCCAAAGGTAACCATGTCATCAAAAGCTGTGGCAGCTTTTTTACGTGTCTCTGGTAGTAAATTGGAAAACTCTTTCTCTGCTTTTTTGGTGAGCAGTATTTTATACATGTGTACTACGAATCAAGGCCCAGTCAATGAGGGGCTCCAAACGGTTTTCTTCACGGGCAATAAGGAGATCAAGGGCGTCATGCATATCTTCAAGTTGTTCAGTATTAATGATCGTGGCAACAGCGATACCACCCTTTTCTAGGCTGATTTGTTCGTTTTTTGTTCGAACCCGTTCAACTACGGCACCAAGATTAATCCGGGCTTTGGTGATAGGCATTGAGATTTGTTTTGAAGCCATAACGTATATTGATTAATGTTGATTAACATTGATTAATATAGATGGCATACTTAGTTTTGTCAATACTAATTCAAATACAAATAACCATGAGGGGGGGTCACCAGAAGAGCCATTCACTATGAGCAAACAGCGACGAGTCAAGCTTAGCCTAGGGAAGGCCTAGGCGAAGCTTTAACTGCCAGGAGGTTTAGAACTTATGTTATGCTAGTGTAATATGAGTGAAAAATATGAAGATGGCAACACATCAGCTTCTGAAAATAGCTTGACAGAGAAGGACAAAAAACTAAACGCTCTTAGTTCGGAGTTATTAGATGTAACAAGAGACCTTTCAATTGAGGTAATTAATACTATTGGTACAGCTGACTTTGAAATACCGGATCAGCACGCTGAAGTTAATGAAGAGTCTTTGGCAAAATTAAAATTGCAAATTCAGAGACTACAAGAATTAATTTTCAAAATTGAGTTTTTGTCTGAAATACATAGCTTAGCGGAAGCTATTGAATTTAGTAACGGGAGGGTTGAGTTAGTGTTTCAGCCGAAGACAGTAAATGTGCCTGAAAGTCGACCACTTAGCGAAATAGTGAGTGCTCCTGCTTTTGAGCTACCTGATATTAATGAGGTGGATGAGTATAATGCACCAGAGGCATACATGGCTGCGCTACAAAATGAATCTGTTGTGAAAAGTGGGGTATATGAATGGGTGGCGGGGCGTATTGGTTATTTGCCAAAAGTAGAGGGTAAAAAAGTAGTTGAGGTGGTGGCGAAATTAGTTGCCCAAATTGATCCAGACAACCCTTGGTGTTTGGCTACGCTTACTGAATTAATGGCATTTGCTGTATCTCATCCAGAGCGAGTCGGTCATCACCCAATTGTAGCGGGCGGTGAAACTGATCCAAATCATTATCCAATGTGTTTGCAGCGTACGAGTACGGGCATGCGCCTGGATATGTATAGAGGAGGATTGTCACAAGAAGGAACAATCATCCTTCTTTCACGAGCTGGTGCAATAGATGTTGAAAATGCTGCAGGGGATAGAGACACTGAAATTGATAGCGTAGTTGAAGAACCTCAATCATATGAAGCGAAAGTGCAGGAGTTCTATCGAGAGTTAGAAAAAGTTTCAGAGAGCGATAGAGAGAAACTACGGAGCGTTGTCGAAGTAACTCAATTGCTAGGTTATGACTTTGCCAACCTACGTAGTAGATTGGGTGATATTGTTGTCGATAAAATAATGAATGAAGTAATTGGTGCCAGAATTCCGACTAAAACACCTGGACCTGATGGATTGTATAGGATAGCGCCAGAGCGGGAGGAAATTTGTTTGGCAAATATTGAGCGGGCCGGTCAAGTGGTTGATACAGACATGAGGGAAGAAATACTAACTATACTACGTAACCCGGATTTATTAAATTCTGATGTGATGAATTTGCGTGAGCGGGCAAGAGTATCACACGGTGTCCTCGTAGAACTTTTGAAATCTCTTGAAGTTGAGGCGGCATTTCCAAGAGCAGAACTAGACGAGCTCACAAAACAGAGGAAAATATTGTCGAGCGCTATCGGCAACCAAAACAAACTAAATGTAATTCATCCACTTGTCAGCTAGCAAGGACTGTCGAGGTAACGCTAGGTGGAATAAGTAAAATAAAATATATAGCCATTTCTAATTCTGATACTGTATACTTTTGTATATGCGTAAAATACTTTTGGGTGGGGTATTGGTATTGGCACTAGGTGTTGGATTTGTGGTGTATCAAAAACAGGTGACGAACGTAGAGCCGGTAGTGGTGTCTGAACGTCCGATTGTAGAAGAAGAGATGGTGGGTGAGGTGGTGCCAATTGCTACGACAACGCTGCCTGACCCTAGTGCCGGTACGACTACGCTCATTGAGAATAACGCGGAGACAAAACCGGCACCACCAATTCAAGCGGCTGCCAAGCCTGTAACTGTTCAGGCAGTAGATGCAGATGACGCGCCGACCGTCCTTCAGACCTATTACGAGAAACTGGTAGCGTCTTCGGGCGTCGCAGCGGCGTTTGTTGAGTTAAAGAAGAATTATGAAACGTCGCCGGCGGTACAAGCGGAGTGTCATCAAATTACACATTCTATTGGGCATGCGGCCGCGGGTATTGCCGGAGGTGTTGGTAAAGCGTTTGCGCAAGGCGATCCGATATGTTGGTCGGGGTACTATCATGGAGTAATGGAAGAGACCCTCGAAGCTGTTGGTACGACGACCCTAAAAACAACGATTAACAACATTTGTTCTGATGTGCCGGGTAAAAGTGCCTATTCGTTTGATTATTACAACTGTGTGCATGGTCTCGGACATGGGATTATGCTTTTGTACAATTTTGATTTGTTTGCGTCGCTTGATGTGTGTAGCACGCTTACGGGGGAGTGGGAGAAAAGTTCGTGTGGGGGAGGAGTATTTATGGAAAATATTATGGTCGAATCACGCGGGGGAACGTCTGATTTTCTTAAGCCGGAAGACCCGGTGTATCCCTGCAACGCTGTCCCCGAAGCGCACAAATCACAGTGTTATATGATGCAGACGTCGCACATTCTCACGGCGGTTGGTGAAGACTTTAGTAAAGTGTTTACAATCTGTAGTACGGTTGAGGAGGATTACCGGGATACCTGTTACCAAAGTCTGGGGCGAGACGCCTCGGGTCGGAGTGTAAGTAATGTTGAACGTACTGTCGCCAGCTGTAACCTGGCACCGTCTCCGAGTGGCTTACTCAATTGTGTGATTGGAGCAGTCAAAGATTTCATCTCGTTCCATCACTCGGATGTTGAGGCAAAACTTTTATGTGCCCAATTTGAACCGACCGTACAACAGACGTGTCTAGAAGTGACAAAAGACTATTATGCAACGTTTTAGGTAGTAAGAGAGCCGGTTAGTAGTAAATCATAAGTTTTGGAGCACAAATTGTCGCCACAAGATCAGGCTTTGCCATCGTTGCATATGGGTAAAAAAATGTAATAGCGGAGGACTGTAATGATAGTATGTATATATGAAAATTATGTATCGATTTGTTCCCGCTTTAATTATTTGCGTATTATTTGTTGGTTTGATTGCTCCGGCTAATGCTCAGACAGCAAACACTCAAAGTCAAAGTCTAATTCAGGCATTACTAAATCAGCTGGTTCTTTTGCAAGAGCAGTTGCGACTACTTACGGGGCACTCAAGTTATAAGCAACCTGCAATTAATCAAACTGCCAACAAAGTACCGTCCGTGGTAACCCCATCTTGGGAGAAGCGTTTTGTCACCAGTCCAGCTCAGATACCAACCAATGCCTTGCGTGCGTTTTATTTTGATACAAAAAAGCCCGGGATAATTATTTATGATGAAGTAGTCAACGGAGCGGATACTCACTACCTGCCTGAGAATCCAAAATTAGGCTCAATCGCCCACGATAGTTTTGGAGGATATTGGATCGGTAATTATGTGTTTACCGCTACACAAAAATATACCATCCACCTATCACAAGGGAGTTCGGAGTCCCGTATTCGTATCGATGGAATAATTGTCTATGAGGGGACAGAATCAAAATCATTCGATCATACCTTTACTCCCGGGACGCATAAAGTAGAAATTGAGCAGGTGAATAAAAATTGGACGATGTCTGGATCGACTATATTTCTTCTCCCTCTGGCAAGATCCTATTCTGTGTCTGAGCTCAAGACCGTCCTTGAACCACAGTGGAAAAACAAAAATTCACAAATCTGGTTAGCGAGCCCATATGATATTTCTGGTTCTGATAGAATTGTAAAAATAGTACTGAAGCCAACTTTACTTCCAACTACGCTTGTCCTCAGTTCATATATTGCCACTACCTGGTCGTACCCAACTAATTCTCAAGCAAATATCAAAGCAATTGTTATAAGTTCTCAAGACAAGGGTTCTAGTATTAAGAATGTACCGCCAAATATACCAGTATATGTTCTGGATGAATGGATTGAGCAGGTGGATGCAAGTAACCTCGTGACCATCTGTCCTGTTTCAGAGGACTACTGTTCACAAGAAAGCGATATACGTCCTGTTGCATTAAAAGTGGCAAATTTTTTTGGAGGTAAAAAACCGATAGGCATTGGTGCTATGACAGATTCGAGAGTGTTAGTTGTTCCTTTTGTGACGCTCGATCAATCGGCTTATCAAAAATTAGACGCAGCGGTCATTGCTAACGATAAGGCTCGAAGTGAGTATCAAAAGAGCGGTCAACTAAAAAGTGTATTTTAGCCTACCAGGCTTCAAGCCAAAGCCTCGCCTAGGACCGTTCTAGGCAAATCGTGGTGTGGTAGCAATAATTGATATTATTAGTATGTAACTTAGCGACTTGTCTGTGTTCTCTGCCTGCCTGCGCTGTTTTTTGTAGTTGCAGCGCTTATTAATAGCTATTTGTATGGATTTTTATCTCGTGTTTGTTAGTTTGGGGTTTGTGGTGGTGTATGGGGGTTTGCTGGTGCTATTTCCGTATTTTTTTGTGCAGCCGTGGGGTTCGGTTTGGGCGGGGTCGTGGTGGTCGGTGGGTTTGATTTTGTTACTCAGTAGCGTGGGATACGCGATTGCGTTTTCTCTACCCGGTCTCGAGGCAGGTAATCGTTTTCTCCATGCGTACGGGGGTGGAGGTATGGGGATGGTCACCTGTTTTTTGGCGTGGCGTAATTCGGGGGTGAAGGCTGGTACATTTCAGTTTTATGTTCTGGCCAGTTTCATTGTGATTGCCCTCGGGGTTGCGAGCGAAATTGCTGAATTTATATTGCAACAATTAACCGGAGTGGTGTTGGCGCGCAGCGTGACGGATACCTGGCTTGATCTAGTGAGTAATGTTGTCGGGATTATAGTAGCCGGTGTATGCCTGGTGCCGTTTTTGAGAACTTTTAAAAAATAGCCAGAGAATAACGCACCTAATGTAAAAAGGAGTAACGAAGCTAACTTCCTCACGAAGGTTCAGTCTGCGTGAGGGGTAATTTTTACCAGAAATTTAAACCTTTTGATTTAATAGAGCGTCCTTAGACACTAGCATAATTCGGTTTTACTTTAGATTTGCTATACTCTAGGCATGCCGATACTTCATATTATTTGCGGTGTGCCGGGCTCTGGCAAGTCGACTTTGGCGAAAAAAATCGCGAGGGAATCCCGGGCGTTGCGTCTCACTCCTGACGAGTGGATGGATCGGATTGTGGGGGATGGATTTAATGAAGAGAGACGAGCAGTCGTCGAGCAAATGCAGTGTGAATTAGCCCAGCAGGTGCTGGGACTTGGTGTGAGTGTGGTGCTCGAACATGGGTTTTGGATGCGAGCCGAACGCGATGAAATGCGAACGCTCGCCAGGCGAGCCGGAGCAATACCAAAAGTCTACTATTTTGATGTTGCACCTGAGGAACTACGCCGGAGATTACACTCCAGAAATGAAAATCTGCCAGCGCATACCTTTCCCATAGATGAAGCACGACTGGCTGAAGCGCTTTTGCGCTTTGAGGTACCTACAGTTGATGAGCCTGATATAACGGTGATTACTCCCTGGTAATATCAGTTGCCTGATACACCTATCTGTAATGTCTCTGTCGAGATAACGGCTTTTTGGGTATGGATAAAAAACGATTATATCGGAGTAAAACAAATAAAGTTTTTTATGCGGTTATTTGTGGAGGGGTAGGTGAGTATTTTTGAAAAGAAGGGTGATAATTTTGGTATACTCAGAGTATGGCACATCCTGAAACTAGAGTAGGTCACATTCATTTGACGGTTAGCTCGCTGACGCGGTCTCTGGAGTTTTATCGTGACTTGCTAGGTTTTGAAATATCAGCTCGATATGGTGAATCGGCGGTATTTTTATCAGCGGGCGGGTATCATCATCATATAGGACTCAATACCTGGGCCGGAGTCGGTGCAACGGGGGCGCCTGCGGGACACACTGGTATGTACCATGTAGCTTTTTTGTACCCAAACCGGCGCGAGTTGGCGATGGTTGTACAAAATTTACTAGCTGCCAGCTACCCAATTGATGGATTAGCTGATCATGGAGTGAGCGAAGCCATTTATCTAAGGGATCCAGACGGCAATGGTGTCGAGCTGTATGTCGATCGACCCAAAGCACAGTGGGAAGTGGATAATGATGGGCTGTTCGAAATGGTTACAGAGCCACTGGATCTCCAGAGTCTATTACGTGCACTTGACGATACCGTATAAGCCGATGTCGCTTAAATGAGTTGTCAGGTTAGGTACTGGAGCTGAGTTTATATGGTAGTATTTGAGATATGAGAGACGTACTAAGAAAAAACAAATGGGGTTTTTTGATGGTGGTTCCGCTGGTATTTGGGGGGAGTTACGCTGTCAGTGCTTTGAATATCGGTACGGTGACCTATGTAAAAGGTGATCCGGTAGGCAGCACTAGTACTAGTGGCACCAGTAGTAGAAACGATGGTACAGTCGGTGGCGTAGTTGCTATTGCAGAGAACACCCAACCGGCCTGGCCGCTACTTCTTGATACCGCTGAATACGACAAGCGGTTGCTCGTACTGGCAAACTACCTCCCGCCTAAACCTCCGGCTACATCTACTGCATCGATTTCAGCCACAACCACGTTCAACACTGTCCCTAAATTACCCATCTACAGCAGTAGCAGTAATGTCACAGTTCCGGGAAAATTATGGCCCGCGGCAGCTGTTTATCCACATGGCGGCGCGATCGTGCCGTTTAAAAGAATCCTCTCGTATTACGGGAATTTCTTTTCCCGTCATATGGGTATTTTAGGTGAGTATGAACCGGATGAAGTGTTGCGGCGACTCTCGGCGACGCAGGCATTGTGGGAGGCGGCTGATCCAAATACTCCGGTGCAACTGGCGATTGAATATATTGCCATGGTGGCCCAAGCAGATGGTGGTAAAGACGGCATGTACCGCGCCATGATGCCAGCTAAAGAAATAGAGAAAGCATATGATTTAGCAAAAAAAGCTAACGCGATTTTGATTCTTGATTTGCAGATTGGGTTAAGTACTATTGAACGTGAGTTGCCAAAATTTAAAGAGTACGTTATGCGCCCCGAAGTACATATAGCGCTTGATCCAGAATTTTCGATGAAGACAGGTGACAGGCCCGGAACAGTGATTGGTACACATAATGCCGCTGATATTAATTACGTGATTAACTATATGTCAGAGATAGTTAAGGCGAATAAATTACCACCCAAGGTACTCTTGGTGCACCGGTTTACTCAGAATATGGTCACGGGCAGTGCCCAGATCACTTCTACCCCTGAAGTTCAAGTTATCATGGTGATGGATGGCTGGGGTTCAAAAGACCTCAAGCGAGGGACGTATTCGCATGTGATTGTGCCCGAACCAGTCCAATTTGCTGGAATTAAGATTTTTTACAAAAATGATCTCAAGCCACCGAGTACAGGACTGCTTACCCCGACGGAAGTCTTGCAACTCAATCCCAGGCCGATTTTTATCCAGTACCAATAAGTATGAGACGAAGTTCACTAGTAGGTATATGAATGAAAAAATTAAAAAAATGTATCTGGGGGTGAAGACTTTTCCTGATCGGATGTATCCTTTTCGTTCCGAAATCGAGGGTAGTTTTGTCAGAGGCCGCGCCTCTTATGAACGGGCAGTGGAGCTCGCCAAAGAAAAATATGGTCCACAGCATTTAGGTTATAAACTAACCGCGTATCGTGAAGCGTTTCACTTTTCAGGATCAATAGTATTTTTGCTGGTAACAGCGGTACTGTCACAGCAATTTTTTAACAGCGAAGTCGCTTTTTATGTAGTGGTGGCTGGAGCGATTATAGCTCTCTTTGTACAAGAATTTTACTACCATCCAAAGTATTACGCTCAGACGACCCTAAAGGGTGTCACTGACTGGCTCGCCTGGATTATTCCGATGGTGTTATATATTACGTTTATCCAATAGCATAAATATCCTAGGTCTTATGGCGTTTTGAAATGGGTATGAATGTGCTACAGTGCCTATATTATCTATGCAACCAACGCTTGAATATACTACAAATCCAGAGTTGTTTTCGGCCGTGGCTCTGGCCTTCTTTGCTGACAATGATCTGACTGCATACACCGACCCGAGCGAAGCCTTGCAATTTATTTTGGCCGTTGATGAGATTGTCGAATTATATACAGCAAGGCTAGCCGCTGATGAGATGGCGTTACCAGAGGAGCTGGTGGTGCAACTCGGGAGTGCGCTGGGCGAGGCATTTATTGTGGTATTTGGTGGGGTGTGGGAATACGTTGAATCAATTGGCCGCTGGCAAGTTGGTTTGGTGTTACCAAGCAACGATTCCATTTCGATTAATGTGTTTCATAAACTCGAAAAAAGATTCGAAAATGGTGACGATGATTCAATTTCGTATCTGTTTGAAATGATTCGCAAAGTTTATTTAGAGGAAATGGATTTATTTCCAGAAGAGCCTGCCCAGTAAAGCTATCATAAACCCCACAGCCAAAAAATCCCTCCACGGGGTAACACTACAGGTCGTGACCTAGCTGCTGGTGGCCGAATACGTTTGGGATGTGTTGGGTACAAAAATTTCTATCAAATGTTTTTTAGATAATCCTAGCGTTAAATCAAGTCTGATATTTTGCGTAAAACTCCTTGGGTGAGACAAAATACCCAGCGTCTCTTTTTTCAATTCTACTTATGCAAGTGCGACGATTCAGTTTAATTGAGTTCTATGCGGAAATATGGCCGATTTTGCAAGCATAAGTCAGTTTTTTGCCAGTGACAAGTAAAAAAACAAGTGTATAATAATAGTGTAGCAAGAGGTTGCTTGCCCATTTCAGTGAACAAATAGTTTATATACAACACAGAAGTGAAGGTATTACTTGTCGTTTTCCATTCGGAGTGACGTAACAATATTTACCATGCATATACAACGAGAGTTGGAACGTCTAGGCTATAATCATAACGAGATTACTGTGTATCTTGCAATGATGAGGCTTGGTGAGACAACGGTAACTGAAATTGCTCGTAAGACCCAATTACCGCGATCGACCACCCAATTGACTGTTCAGAGTCTGCAGAAGAGAGGACTCGCCGCCCTTACTATACGACGTAATAATTGGGTCTGGATTGCCGAAAATCCAAGTAAATTTTTACTTGATTTGCATGATAAAGAAGTGTTACTCCAGAAACTACTACCCGAGTTACAGTTACTCCGTCATGAATCGAAAAAAAAGCCAATTCTGAAATTTTATAGTGGCATTAATAGTATAAATGTCATTTTAGAGACCGTGGTACAGTCTCAGTATTCAGTAAAGGTTCTTGGCTCTGTGCCACATATGTGCCAGTATTTAGGTGTCGAGATGGTGGAAGACTTTTTTGAAAAAATGTTTAAAGGTAATGTTCAAATTCAATTACTCTCAACAACGTCTGATTTTGTTTTAAACTTAAAAAAGCAGAGTGAATCAGGAAAAAATCGCGTGCGATTATTTGATGATGAACATCTGACGCAAGTGGTTTACATACTCTTTAATTCACAAGTCGCAATCATCTTGTTGAGTGCTCAAGAATCTATAGGCGTAGTATTTGCAGATGTTGGTATGGCTGAGTCCACGAGTTTATTCTTCGATCAGATTTGGAAAAATAATACTTAAAGTGTCACAACAAAAATGTGACGAGCTACTTTGTGGTCTATAAAATTTTCTTTGTAAGGGCAAACAATTTATTTGCGTAAATCAATGGTTTTTTATGAGTGTGTTTGACACTACTATTTTTTATTATATAAAGAAATGTCTACAAAAAATTATTTTTGTTATTGATGCAGATGAGGCATACTCACTCACAGATTGTTCTTTGTGAAAGGTAACTTTTTGGACATCAACAATTGTCACTCACTCTACTTTACATTAATCTAGCTAATTTTTGTGCAGAGTCGTTGTGGATAATTAGGTAGTATGTCCGGGCTACTCATTGTGAGTTTTACAGTACGCAGTCATGCGATGATTCTGCTATAGCTCATAATAATTGACGCCTTGTGTAATCAGGTGTTAGTCGTAGTGTAGTCCCATACAAAAGTTTACTTGGATAAAATAAGACACATTATTTATAAGCTCTAGTAATAATACACACTATGTCATTGATTAAGTGGGAAGAAGTTACAGATGATTTTGAGCAAGTTTTCGATGTCTTACCCGCAATTCCTTTTTCGAAAATGAGCCATGATTTGTATATGGGTAATTATAAACAAGATGATGTCGGAAAACCTAAAGCACTAGTTGGCGATAAGCACCTGAAAACAAGATATAGATAGAAGTATCTGCACATCTCTTTAGTTTTCAGAATTCAATTATCTCTGACAATTTATAAGTTTAATTTTAAGAATATGTTACAAATATGGATAACTGGGGTGGTGGGAGTAGCCATTGTTATTGTCGCTTATATGTCACTTGATATATCAGTTTTGCAATGGGTGCTGACGATAGCTGGTCTAGTATTGGTTGCAAATAGTATTTGGTTGGCCTCAGAAAAAAATGACAATTACATGCGACGAATGTCAAAAAGAACGAGTCAATAAAGGTGGGTTCCGGCTGGGTATCTTTGTGTCGTTATGTATTGATGTAACGTGTCAAATTACTAAAGTAGATCCGAATGTACTTAAGATGTAAACAGCATACAAAGTAAACCCTGATAATTCTTGAAGTTGTATAACGTATGAGATTTAAAGTGCTTGTAACTAGGACTACTAGTGATGAGCCTGAGCAAATTCACCTTTACTCACAACGTAACTTACAACAATATGTTCTTTGATCGTCATATGGCAGGGGAACTCCTTGCAAAAAAGCTTACTAGGTTTAAGTATCGTGATGTAGTGTTATACGCGTTGCCAAAAGGAGGTGTTCCCGTAGGGTATGAAGTATCGAAGGCACTAGGTTTGCCACTTGATTTTCTCACGGTACAAAAAATTGGCCATCCTTTGTATCCTGAGTATGGTATTTGCTCTGTATCAGAAACGGGAAACCTTATTTGTGATGAAAGCGGCATATGCGGCCTTGATCGCAATTGGCTATCCAATGAAATCCGCTTCAAAGAAGAAGAGGCCTACCGTCGACGGGCTCTATATAAACGAGGTGAACCGTCAGCATCGCCAGAAAATAAAATCGCTATCATCATTGATGATGGCATCGCCACCGGCATTACAATGAAAGCCGCTGTACAAGCTATTCAGGATAAGTGGCCAGAGCAGATAATTATTGCGACACCGGTTATGCCTCACGCATTGATCAGTGAATTTAGAAAACTATCCGATGCCGTGGTGACACTCATTGACGATCGGGAGTATTTGGGGACTGTTGGTGCCTATTATTCATATTTTGCTGAAGTGACTGATTACGAAGTTACATCACTGCTAGCAAAAGCCAACCATCACTTTGTGCAGAGTTTGCCACAAATGTCCGAATCAGCAGTGCGTTATAAAAATAATAATTAACTCGTGCCGAAATTAAATGCCAATTTCCCGCAGGTGCTAGTCCACACAGAAAAGTACCTCGTCACCGTATTTTTCTGTGTGGACCAGATAACCGCGGTTCACACACATGACGTTTACTTTTGATTTATTCAACAATCAATTAAGGACGTGTATGTATAAATAAAATGAGTACATTTATCATTTATATTAGTAAATTAAATAATATCCAACTTATGATTAATACATTAAAACAAATTACTGCATCTATTATTGCTGTTGCACTGACAGCCTGGTTAGTTAGTATGCCTGCCCTGGCCTACGAAAATGACTCGGTAGTGGTAACCAGTAATAATTCGGCTACTATTTCTAATGTGGCTATTTCTTCAGCAAATACGGGGGGTAACACCTCACGTGGCGGCCGGGGTGGCCGGGGCGGGGAGGGTGGCGACGGTGGTAGCAATGCCGGTGCCGGCGGGTCAAGTATAAACTCTTCTCCTGGAGGTAGTACTCAGGAAGCTGGTGATGGCGCCCAAGGTGGTAACGGTGGTAATGCTGAGGGTGACGTTGACGGTATTGACGCACTCCAGCAAGGTGGTGCTGGTGGTAGTGGTGGTAGTGGTGGTAATACTGGCGCCGGTGGTACGGGGGGTAATAGCGGTACTGGTGGCACTGGCGGTTCTACTGGCGCCGGTGGTCATGGCGGTGATGGCGCCCAAGGTGGCAATGGTGGTTTGATTGAGACTGGTGAAGCGGTTGTAACATCAGACATTTCTAATGATGTAAACAACAATGACACTACGATCACTCGTGGCGCATCGTCTACGGCTGACCTTGATGAGACATCTGCTACCTCAACTGGTGATAATCAAGTCACGTTATCAAACGAGGCTGAGGCCACTGCCGATACTGGTAATAATGAATCGAAGGGTGGTAAAGGTGGTTCAGGTAACGAAGGTGGCGACGGTGGCAACAGTGCTGGTACCGGTGGTACTAGCGAGAACTCCTCTGCTGGAGGTAGTACTCAGGGGGCTGGTGATGGCGCCCAAGGTGGTAACGGTGGTAATGCTACGTCAACCCCTCCCTCTGAAGTTGATGGCACACAGCTAGCTGGCAATGGTGGCGCTGGCGGTAATGGTGGCGCTACTGGCGCCGGTGGTGTCGGTGGTAACAGCGGAACAGGCGGGGCTGGTGGTAATACCGGAGTCGGCGGATCAGGCGGCAACGGTGCAGCTGGCGGTGAAGGGGGGATTGTACGAACCGGGCGCGCTGATTCATGGAGTAACGTCGTCAATGTTGTTAATCGCAACATTACTCGTATCACTAGAAATTAAGTAGCCTGATTAGGTATACACGGAGTTGGTCTTTTTGCCTTTGTCGAGCAAAAAGACCCTCCGATGAAGACGGGAGTACTGTTGGTCTCCTGTCTTCACGGAGGGTACATATAAAAATTTCATATCATAAATTATTATGAAAACACAACCTGTTTACTTGCTGGTAACACCGCTCATACTGATGATGCTATTTAGTAGTATTTATCAAAAAGCAGAAGCAATCACTATTGTAAATACCGTCAGCGCGGCATCGAACACGGGGGTAAATGGTCAGAACGGACAAAACGGACAAGTTGGTACTGATGGTAGTCGAGGACAGGATGGACAGAGTGTTGTAACTGATGTTTCTCACGCCTCGGTATCTGTTAAATCTGTTATCAACGGGGTAACGGTTATTGATAGTGAGCAAGATGTCTCCGGCACAGGAACACAGTCTGTTGTGATTGACTTGAGTACAACTACCGGTACTACAGATCCAGTAACAATCTCCATAACGTTGAATAATGAATTACTGACTGCAAACGAGACATTAGAACGACTGAAATTCTGGCAAGATCTACTTACTCGCGCCCGTAATCTTTTACAGTTATATGTCAGTATGCATTTCTAAAGTACAAGCGGGTGTGCGTTGTTTTTGTATAGTAATTTTATTGTTATCAGTATCTCTGGCGCCTTTACCTTATCAGGTTTTGGCCATGTCGACTGATGGAGTGGGTGGTATAACTGGTGATCAGGGTTTAATTGGTAACGTTACAATTTCGATGAATAGCAGTAATGACCTCAATGCAGATACTGACGCAGGTTTAGCGGGGGAAACACTCAGTTCACTTGATACTACTGGTGGAGTAGCGACCAGTAGTGAGGCGACTGTTGTTGTGCAAACGGGGGACGCCTCCGCGGGGGTCTCGCTTTCAACGGATGTAAATTCTAATGAGGTGCAAAGTGGGTTAGGAACCTCGACCCTATTAGTTGATTTTGATACATACGTCCTGACTGCGTCGAGGACTAATGATGCGGTGGTCATGAACTCAGCTATAGTAGCAGCGCTGACAGGAGATAATATAGCTGAATCAGCCAATGAAGTGGTAATAGGTACGGGGAATGTGCTGGCGGTCGCCAATATTGCGAACGTGGTTAATACGAACGTCATCAACTCAAACGGTTTTATGTCACTATTGAACCAAGTGATTGACAGTATGTCCTCATGGAATCTACAAGATTTATTTTTTCCCGGCGGTGCGGCGTCAGTCCCGGATGCGCACATATGTACGTTAATGTCATGTGCGGCCGAAGACGTGACGTATACTATTTCAAATACTAATACGGGAGAGGTGACAAATATGGTCAATCTAGATGCTGTGAGTGGACAAAATATCGGAGTGGGAGACGTGGTGGTGATTGATACAGGGGACGCGTATGCGGCGGCCAATGTTATCACTATTGCAAATAGTAATATTATTGATTCCAATTACCGTCTCCTGACTGTTAACGGTATTGGTACCTTAAACGGAGATTTGGTGCTGCCAACAGGAGCCCTTTTTAAAGCATTCTATGGATTATCAAATGGTATGAATCAGGTTGAAGATGAGACTGATGTAAAAATTACTGATGTAAATGTGAACAACGCAAGTATCGATAATGCACTCGCTACGTATGCTGAATCTGGTTTAAACGATGTGATCACAACAGTGCACGGTGCTACAAAGACGGGTACCAGCTCAGCTCATTCCAATGTGGTGAACGAGGTAAATAAAAATCTCTTTGGAGGTGATTCATTGTATTTGTTGATTCGGGTGCATGGGGCGTGGAATGGCAACGTTTTTGGTTTGCCTGAGGGTTTGTCATGGGTAGAGTCTGCGGAGGGAATTGTCATTTACAATACGGATGCTGAGATTGTCCCGTCAGAAATACTCAACTATGATGTGGATACTTATAAAGCAGATTTTTCAAATAACAACACCATTGCAATTAACAATGATCTAAATATAAATGCCGTCACTGGAAAAAATAATCTTGACGCTAGCCTGGGAACTGTAAATACTGGTGACGCTTATGCGGGGGCAAATGTGATGAATATCGCGAATACGAATGTAATAGGTCGTAATTGGATTATGGCAATTATGAATATTTTTGGTGACTTTAACGGTAACGTTTCATTTGGTCAGCCGGATTTGTGGGTTGGAGGTGAAGTACAGTCGATGGCGACACCCGTTGGTCCTGGTGCAAAGGTAGTCTATACTTTTACCGTCAAAAATAATGGTGACCTGACAGCGACTGATGTAACTTTACATAATGAGCTACTAGGTGCCCGAATTACTTACCGGGGCGGTGCGGGCGAACAGCGCGAAGCGCGTACTCGGGATGAATTGATTGGTACCTTACTACCTGGCGAAACTAAGTTGGTATCGTTTGATGCGTATGTTGATGATACATTGCCGGTTGGTATCACCCCAGTCTTGGTCAAGGCTGGGCTAGCGCTTCGTGAATCCGATCGAAACCAAGTCAATAATCATGAGCTGGTGACACTCAACGCTGAGTACGCCCTGCCGGTGGTAATTGGTGGCAGTAGTGGCGGTTCTTCTGGTGGTGGTAGCAACAGCAGCACATCAGGAAATAGTTCTTCAGGTGGTGGAGGAGGGTCTAATCGTGCTTCGTCCGGTAAGTTACTCAGCAAAACAGCCGTGGTATCTAAAGTAAAAGTTGATAAGAAGGCGCCTCCAAAAATTTCTGTGACAAAAACAGCCAACGTTAAATCCACTGAAATTGTAAAAGCAGGTCAAGAAGTGATTTACGTAGTGGTGGTAACTAACGATGGAGGCATAGCCTATGATGCAAAAGTATCTGATCAGCTCTTGAACCCAATTGGCTCTGTGGTCAGTGAACAATCTTGGGACTTAGGCACCATTGGTGCTGGTGAAAAAATTAACCTCACCTATACCGTTAGTTACGCCTCTACGACTCCGAGTGGTGTGTACACGAATACTGCTCGAGTTACTGCTAATCGCCTCTTAGCTAATGGAACAAAATCACCGCTCTCCATAAAGTCCGCCGTGTATACCGTGATGATGAGTGGTCAAGCTCAGTCTGTTGGTAATGTCGGCATCACTATGTTCGCGCCGATTGGGACGAGTCAGTCTGCTGCCATCCTGGCTTGGGAGACGATTCAGCCAACAGATGGTCAAGTGTTTTTTGGACCCGCTGGTACGGGTACTAGCTCACCGTACAGTCCGTACCTAGCAAATTATGGATACGCACAAGCCAGTTATCGTTCGCCACTCCTAACCACTAAACACTTTATTGTGTTGACAGGCCTGAGAGATGGTGTGGCATATAACTATCGCTTGCGATCGGTAAATGAAACTGGTGAAATTATTAGTACACAATATTCGTTTGTGGTACCGACTGATGCTTCTTTGGCACTACAGTTGCATTAAATCAGTATCACCGAGAGTATTACTTAAACAAAAATAGGTACATTCCCTACACTAACTATACATATATATGAACACAATTACTCATACAATTACTACTCACACGCGGGACACCAGATTGATTAGTTGCGTGGTGGTGGGATTAATTCTGACTTTTCTTAGCGGTGCAGTACCGCTTGGTTCAGTGACCGCGTTTGCTCAAGCAGAACCAACGGTGACTTTTATGCTGGAAAAAAAACTCAGTGACGCCTATCCGGTAGGGTATACAGCTGATCAATTTTCCTTTACTGTCAGTGGGTATACCACCCCGGTTACGCTCACGGCCTTTAATCCGGATTCGGCCAATGGCACTATCAATTTACCGGTTGGTACTTACACCCTTAGTGAGGTTGGGCCAATTGGATTTGTCCCGGGCGAGTGGACGGTCCAGTGGTCGGGGGCCGGCTGTGCCAATCAGTCTGGTCCGGTCACCACAATTACCGTTACAACGAGTGATATTGGTTTGGGAAACTTTGGCTGTCGTGCGGATAACCAGTGGCGCCCCGGTACCCTGCGGGTGATTAAACAGATAGTTGGCACAACTACTCCTTACGAAAATTTTGATTTTACAGTGACTCAGGGGGTGACGGAACGGTTTTCGGGCCCGTTTGACGCCGACGGCGATAATGATGTGACTATAGCTGCGGGAGCGTACACCCTGACCGAAGCTAGCTACCCAGGCTACGTGCCGTCTTACTCAGCCGATTGCACTGGCATAATTGCGCAAGGTGGTAGTAAAACCTGTACGATTACAAATACATATACGGCAACAACCAGTAGTAGTACATTCCCCGGTACCATTATTATTGAAAAACAGACGTTACCAGACGGCAATCAAACCAGTTTCACTTTTAACCCAAGCTGGAGTGAGGCTGATATTGTTCTGCAGGACGGTGGCCGAAGTACCTCAACTCCGCTTGTCCCGGGTATGTACAGTATAGTGGAAATTGTACCTGCTACTTGGGTGCAGAGTAGTGTTGTATGTAGCGATGGTAGTTCACTCGCTGCCCTCGTGCTAGCCTCAGGTGAGACTATTAATTGTGTAGTGACCAATACGCAAAATGAAACCTCAGGAGGCGGGGATAGTGATTTACAATACCGTCTCGTTTTTGGCTATGTTTGGCACGATCAGAATAGCAATACCGTATGGGATGTCGAGCAAACTAATCCAACTGACGACGAAAGTGATTTGGCTGGTTGGGTCATTACTATTACAGACGGCAGTACTACCCTATCAACGGTAACGGATGAGATGGGATATTACTCCTTTATGGTGCCACAAGGAACCTGGACAATTTCTGAAGAGTTACAACCAGAGTGGGGTCTGACATTTCCGGCAGTGAATCAACATGTGGTCAACATTAATAATGTGGAAACTGTGTTGTTGAATCCTAAAACTCAAGCCAGGTATTTCTTTGCGCGCTTATTTGAATATGTGTTGCCAACTGCATATGCCCAAACAAGCAATAATTACGGACCGTACAATTTTGGTAATGTGCAATTTGGGACAGGTGGTGACGGAGGGTCCAGCAGTGTCGGTGGCAGTAGACGGAGCAATCAACACAACGTACCTATGACCAGTCCTCAGCCCTTGGTACTTGGTGAGGCGGTCAGCGTACTACCAGTTGGAGCTCCAAATACCGGTGCTGGTGGCACTGCGACCCCTCAAGTACCAAAACCAATTCTAATTATTTTTGGTAGTGGTGGTGAGGGTAAGACGCGCTTACTGATGAGAAAACGGTAGGTTACAAGTGCACGAGAGTAGCGTTATGTTACGAAAATCGGAGCAGGTCTTTGTTAAAAATGATTGTATACATTGAGAGTGTTGTTACAAAATGTCAGTGGTACACATGTCTAAATGTGGGTCGCTGCTTTTAGGTATTGTCAGAGTAGCTCTCGTCGAAGCGGCCGTAATTTTAAACCCTGCAGTAGTGTTTATACTTAATTAAGTTAGATGGTTACTTGGTCGATCTGGTTTTAGTAGAGTTTGTTGCATTTAACATGTATTACTATCTGACTAAATAGTTAGTCCTTAGAAATAACCTCGTTTAAAATCAGACTGGTTATTTTTATTTTAGTTGGATAAACGGACATGCATCGTGTATTATGACTGTCTTATGAAATACTCGGCAGAAACCTTAAGAAAAGAAATGGAGCAGGAGAGGTGGGCGTTAGTGTTAGATAGTTTGCTAACTTTGGCCACGTTAGTTGGTTTAATTGGGGGTATCATCATGGAGATTTGGGAGTTTCCGGTATGGTACGCGTGGTCATTTTTTGGAGTAGCTTTTATCACCGGTGGCTTTAGAGCCTTAATTGGCGCACTCGCTAGTTTGTTTAAGGGTAAATTGGATATTGATTTACTGATGGTGTTGGCTGCTTTGGCGGCAGCTGGGGTGGGTGAAGTCCGCGATGGGGCAATTTTGTTGTTTCTGTTTAGTTTGGCCGGAACTCTCGAGGCGTATGCAATGGGTAATACAAAGCGCGCAGTGGCTGGTTTAATGAAGCTGCGTCCAGATGAGGCGTATCTTGAACAGTCTGACGGTTCGCTTGTTCGCGTAGCAGTTGAGAAGCTCCGGATTGGAGACAGCGTGGTAGTAAAGCCTGGAGAACGTATTCCCGTAGATGGAACAATTACTCGAGGCTCAAGTGTCATCGATCAGTCATCTGTGACAGGTGAATCAGTCCCGGTTGATGCGCTGGTGGGGAGTAGCGTGTACGCAGGTTCGGTCAATGGGTACGGGGTGCTTGCGCTACGGGTTGATGTGGTCTCGGATCAGTCAACTCTGGCCCGTATGATTGAACTTGTAGCATCAGCCCAGGCAGAACGGTCACCTAGTGAGCGCTTCAGTGAGTGGTTTGGCTCTCGTTATACGTTTGTCGTACTCTTTGGCAGTATTGCTTCGCTCGGGATTTTTTTGTTGCTCGGGATACCGCTTACGCTTGCGCTCTATAAAGCCGCCACGCTCCTGGTGGTTGCTAGTCCGTGCGCGATTGTCATTAGTGTGCCAGCGGCAGTGTTGTCAGCGCTCGCCTACGCTGCACGGCACGGGATGTTGTTTAAAGGCGGCGCCGCCCTCGAAGAGTTCGGTACGATCAAGACCATTGCCTTTGATAAAACTGGTACTTTGACTACTGGTGCTATGGCAGTGACAAAAGTCCTCTCGTTTGGTATGCCTGAAACGGACCTACTCAAAATTGCGGTGACTCTCGAGGCTCACTCTGAACACCCGCTCGCTAAGAGTATTTTGCTATATGCTGCTCACCAAGGCATTACTCCGCACGAAACTGCCGCTAGTACCGCCACCGCTATTCCCGGCAAAGGAATGGAAGCGGTGATTGACGGCGTACCCTATTGGGCAGGAAACCGACGGTTTTTATCTGATAAAGGGTTGACGCTCGGGCACGACGAACGTACGCAACTTGAGCAGTTGGAAGCTATGGGTATAACGGCAATTATTTTGGGTGATGCCACGCGCATTATCGGGTTTATCGGTATTGCGGATACCGTACGGGACTCGGCTCTGGAAGCGATTGCTCTGTTGCGTAGTTCAGGTATCAAACGGATTGTAATGCTAACCGGGGATCATGCTAGTGTGGCTAATGCTGTTGGGGCTACGCTCGGTATATTACCGAGTGATATACACGCTGGTCTGCTGCCCGAAGACAAAGTAGTGATTTTAAAAAAACTCGAAGAGGAAGGCCCGGTAGCTTTTGTTGGTGATGGGGTAAATGACGCAGCAGCGCTGGCTGTTTCAAATGTGGGAATTGCGATGGGGGTGGCGGGCACCGATGTGGCGCTCGAAGCCGCTGACGTGGCCCTGCTGTCTGATGATTTACGAAAACTAGTGGCAGCGTTACGCTTGTCCAAGCGGACTAATCAAATTATAAAGCAGAATTTAGTATTTGCATTGGGTATATTATTTATAATGGTGATGATCACAACGTTCTGGTATTTACCATTGCCGCTTGGTGTTATTGGTCACGAAGGGGGGACATTGTTGGTGGTTGCAAATGGACTCAGGCTCTTGTGGGGGTACCGGTAGAGGGTGATATACTAACGCTATATGGTTACTCGTCCGTACTGGAATAAGCGATTTGTTTTGTGGTCACTCGTTTCAATTAGTGGAGGAATCGGCATGGTACTATTTGGAGCGTATATGAGCCTCTGTTTTGAGTCGGTACCTACAACGGCCGACGCCAGATGGCTGGACACGACACTTGATACCGAAGCCCGGGTTGAAGATCTGCTTCAACACATGACCCTGCGCGAGAAAATTGGTCAGATGGCGCTCGTCGAGAAAAATAGTCTCGCTAACATTGGTGATGTTGCACAGTACGGTCTGGGGGGTATCCTCAGTGGTGCCGGAGCCAAGCCGGCTACCAATACGGTGTCTGGGTGGTCGACTATGACCACTGAATTTAAAGAAGCGGCGCTACAGTCGCGTCTCGGCATTCCTATTTTATATGGAGTCGATGCCGTGCATGGGCATTCGCTTGTCCCTGGGGTCACGGTTTTTCCGCACCAAATTGGCTTGGGTGCGGCCGGTGACGCCGATCTTGTTTACAAAATTGCGCAAGTCACGGCCCGTGATCTGCAGGCTACCGGTGTGAATTGGAATTTTGCCCCAAACCTCGATCTACCTCAGGACATGCGTTGGGGGCGCGTTTATGAAGCCTATTCTGATGATCCGGTGTTAGTTAGTCGACTTGCAGCGGCCTACGTAGCGGGACTGCAGTCACAGACCCGGGCGGGTACCACCTCAGTTAGCGGCGTACTGGCCACCTTGAAGCACTATGTGGGACTCGGTGCTATGCAGTGGAATACGTCGGCCAATAAAAATTTTATGATTGATCAGGCAGTTACACCGGTTGACTCGCTCGCGTTACAGACAAAATATCTCCCTCCATTTGACGCCGGGATTGATGCAGGAGCACTGTCAGTGATGGTCGGTTTAAATACGTGGGACGGTAAACGGCTCATTACTAATCACGATCTTATTACTATTGCGTTAAAGGAGAGGTTAGGTTTTAGTGGCTTTGTCGTGTCTGATTGGTATGGTGTCTATGAAGGGAGACGTAGTCAGTTTTTAGCTACGGTGCAAGCCATCAACGCGGGGGTTGATATGGTCATGCTTCCGTTTGATTACCAGACATTCGTTCGTCAGATGGTTGTTGCCAATCGGCTTGGACTGATTTCTATAAAGCGGATCGATGATGCCGTCGCACGGATACTCCGAGCTAAATTTGTGGCGGGAGTATTTGATGATTCGACACTACCTCGAGCGGCTGTTGTGGTTGACGAGAGTGCACTCGCTCGTAGCGCTGTAGCGCAGTCGCTGGTCTTACTGAAAAACGAACACGCTGCGTTACCGCTTGGTTTTGCAGCACGTCACATCAGAGTCGCTGGTAGTGCCGCAGACAACGTCGGTCTGCAGTCAGGCGCCTGGACAGTAGAGTGGCAGGGGGTGGATGGTAATTGGTTGCCTGGGGGCACGTCAATTTTGGCGGGTATTCGAGCCCGCGCTCCGCAGACAACCCGACTTGAATATGCAGCGAGCGGTACTTTCCCCGGTCAGACTATTGCTGATGTGGGTATTGCGGTGGTAGGTGAAACTCCGTACGCCGAAGGTTGGGGCGACCGACTGCTTCCTACCTTGAGTGCCAATGACCTTGCTGTCATCGCGGCGCTACGTCTCTCGTGCAAAAAAGTGGTAGTAGTTATGGTGTCGGGTCGACCGCTACTAATTGAGCATGAGTTGGACAAAATAGATGCGCTCGTAGCGGCGTGGCTGCCTGGTACCGCTGGTGGTGGGGTGGCGGATGTATTATTTGGAGGTCAGAATTTTAAGGGGACACTGCCCCTGTCGTGGCCAAAAACAGCCGAGCAATTACCGCTGACGCTCTCGGGCGAAACGGCTGATGGTACGGCGGTATTGTTTCCTCGTTACTTTGGGTTGTCATATTAGACTGCTATGAAAAAACAAACTACCTCGGTCTGGGATGTGATTGTAATTGGTGGTGGTCCAGCTGGTTTAATGGCCGCTACTACGGCCGCTGCTCGTGGTAAATCAGTGTTGGTGCTGGAAAAAAATCCTAGCCCGGGTAAAAAATTACTAATTACCGGTGGTGGTCGCTGTAACGTAACGAATAATAAACCAGATATTCGCACTATGCTGGCTCAGTATGGCCTGGCCGGCAAATTTCTCTTTTCGGCCTTTGTGCAACATCCAGTTCCAGATACGATTGCCTGGTTTGCCCAGCGTGGTGTACCGTTTGCTGAAGAAAACGAAGGGCGACTGTTTCCTGTCACTAACACCGCACAAACAATTTACGACACGCTTCTGGCAGATTGTAAAAAAACGGGAGTGGTAATTCGCAGTAAATCAACCGTGCAAACCCTCGCCACCACCCCGGCTGGTATCAAGGTCACCCTAGCTACGGGCGAGACGTTTGCTACCACGTCGTGTATCGTTGCCACCGGCGGCACGTCTCGCCCGGAAACTGGATCTACGGGGGACGGTTTTATGTGGCTCCGGAATCTGGGTCACACAATTGTGCCAAATAATTACGCCCTGGTACCAATGATTAGTTCTGATGCGTGGGTGGCACTCGTATCGGGAGTGTCGTTGTCTGGAATTAAAATTACGCTCTTTAGCGATAATAAAAAGCATAGCAGTCAAGTTGGTAAACTACTCTTTACCCACGTGGGTTTAAGCGGTCCGACCATTTTGAATATGAGCAAAACAGTAGGGGAGTTGCTCACACATAGTACCGTCACCCTGCGACTAAACTTATTACCCGCTCTCGACGCCGGTGCGTTAAAACAGACTCTCAAAGAACGCTTGGCCACCTCATCAAATAAAAAAATTCGAAACGGCCTCGCTGAGTTACTGCCAGCAGCTTTAGTCTCGCCACTTTTGACCATTGCTGGCATTGATCCTGATACGGTGTGTCACAGTGTTCGTACCGCTGAACGAACCACCATCGCGCACCTCATTAGCGCTCTGCCAATTTCAATTAGCGGCTTACAAGGCGCAGACAAAGCCGTCATATCAAGTGGCGGTATCCCGCCCGGCGAAATTAATTTTAAGACTATGGCCTCAAGAGTCGTGCCAGGATTGTATGTGGTTGGTGACGTACTCGATATCAATCGTCCGACCGGTGGCTATGGACTCCAGTTATGTTGGACGACCGGGTATGTTGCCGGCACCCATTGTTAAGATAAAATTTTTGTGATGATTGAGTATGGTATTTGGGATAGGACCTATCGGATATCTGTGCTAAACTGCCCACTCGGTTTTAATAAATCCAACCGTCATCGTAATATGAACACAGAACCCGAGACTATCGTAGCAGATGACGTTGTAGCTGAAGTGGCTGCAACTGAAGAGACGGTAGCAAACGAAGAAGTAGTCTCAGAAGTAGAAGTTACCCCAGAGGCCGAAGTAGCTGCAGAATAAGCCAAAAACCGACCCCCTCAAGGGGTCGGTTTTTTGTTAACCAGAATCAAGCATTGTGTATGTTACGTAGTTATGTAGATCGAACCTAGGTAAAATTCTAATAGGATACTGTCAATTCATAGTCCCCGGTCCGTACTTCCTTACTTGAGTAGGGTGTATAGGTGGGATTTTTGGTTTTGAGGGTGGGGTATACTAAATTTAACCACTGCTTGGTGCAGGGTTATTAGATAATTTATAATTATGCCCACACAAAGACTTTTACTACTTGGTGCCCTAGTTTTGGTTCTGGGTAGTTGTGCCATTTGGTATATGAAGATGATTTTACCGGAAGCGACAACTATTGATGAAACAGTAGCGGTAAAAGTTCCCACCAACCTCCCAAATATGGATGAGAAGACAGCTGGTATGGCTGATGATGCAATTACGACTAATGCTCCAGCTACTGCTCCTGGGGCGTCCGCCCCGACTCTGCCCCCTCCGTCTGCTACAGCGCCAGTAGTCTCGGGTTCAATTGATGCAGACGTGGCAGCAATTTCCGATGCCGTTGATGCGCCTTATGATGACAGTAGTCTCGATGCACAGTTTACTAGCGAGGGAGCGGCTGCGATAACTGCTGATTATGATCTCTAATACACGTTCAACCAAATTCATTACCGCTACATTGGTAGCGAGTATGTTTATCCCGATGCTCGCGGGAGCTGCGCAGATAGAGGGTAGGGCCAGTAGTACCAAAGACCGAGAAGGAAAAGATGTCTGCGCCGAGCTTCCGGCTCTGCGCACCAAAGCCACCATGAAATTAACTGAACGAGTAACGACCATGCAAGGTAAAAAAGGCGACCGAAAAACCAAGTTCGAAGCAGGTAAGGAAGAACGAGCGAAAACCCTCAGTACAAAACGTACTGATCGTGACGCAGACAGAGCTGCTCGGTATGCTAGTTTGCGGGCCAAAGCTACCACCACAGCGCAAACTGCTGCAGTAGCTGCTTTTGAAAAAGAAGTCGAACGACTTGTTGTCGTCCGAAAGAGCGCGATAGATGCCAAGATCAAGGCCTTTGAAGAAGGTGTATCGGCTCTTCAGTTGCAGTCAGATGGTGCGGTGACCACTCTCTCAGATAAAGTCGCCTCTGACCTCGACGCTATTTTTGACACTGCCGAAGCATCATGTGCAGCCGGTAAAACCGGACTAGAGGTCCGTACTGGTATCAAGTCAGGTATGGAGGCCATGCGAGCTAATCGCAAAAACGAGACTTCCGCAACTAATTTCAAAACGCAATTTGAAGCCTTGCGTAAAACACGTATTGCTGCCACTGAAGCCGCTATTGCTGAATTTAAAACCGGTATGGAAAAGGCCGTCTACGATCTAAAAGCTGGTAAAGGCTAATCGTATCTACCACTAACAATGCCCTATCCGAATGTTCGGAGGGGTATTTTTAGTAGTGAACAAATAATCATATAATCGACACAAGCAAGGTATACTAATGGTATATGAAAGTCATTATATTAATCCAGTCCATTATTATATTACTCGGTGCGTATTATATGTATACGATGAGTCAGCGGGTTGAAGTAGTAGCAGAGCCACCTATTGTCGAGATGACGCCAATGAAGGTGCCAGATACCCTCGAAGGGTATACACCACCAACTAGTAATCCACCAGCGGATGAAACAACAGTTGAATCGGGTACCACTATCAAAGGACCAAATGATGCTGGTATGGAATATCCCGTGATGGACGGTACGGCTGAGGTTCAATAGTGCGCCTTATTTTGCAAAGGCATCTTTCTCGACGTAGATTGAGACGGTACGGCGTTTCCGCGCTTTGCCTTTGAGTATATGCCGGTGCGAGCGGTAGACTTTGTGGATGATAAATTTCTCTTTAAGGAAATCAGTTAGTCCTTCTTCATCATAGACGAATTCATCGACCCCGATAACTGGATGGATGTAGCTGCCAACTTCTTTGCCGGGACTTTCGCGCAAAAGACGTCTGGTGTGGAGGTCGCCGTCGGCGAGGAACGTTTTCATAAACATAAACCCACCCGGCATCAAAACCCGGTGTATTTCATCACGTAGCACTGTCCGTTCGGGGGCAGATAGAAAGTGCGACGTCATCATATCGATGACCAGGCTCTGCGAATTATCGGGGAGGTCGAGTGCCCCAGCGATACTGCGAGCCGCGTACTGCAGATCAAACCCTAGGGAAGCTCCTTTAGCAATATCAATGGCTGAAGTCGAGATGTCGTACCCCACACCCCGCATGGCAAATTCCCGGGCGAGGAAAATAAGGTTTCGACCATTACCGCACCCAACATCAAGGACTGATTGTCCGACACCTAAAATCTGCCCCCGTTTTGCGCGAATGACGTAGCGAGTAAACTTTTCCAAATCCTCACTATGATCAGTCGAGAGTTTCAGGTGGTCAGCATTTTTGTATTCGAGGTCCCAAAAGGTAGTACCATGGGCTTTTCGCTTTGGTTTGCGAATAAAGGGGCGTTTGCTCATTTTTAAATTATAGCACAAATAACTGTTATTTCAAGGTGGATGAGTGGGGTTTGTCTGAAAATTATTTGCTACAATGGGGGATATGAAAAATCCTTGGGTAGCGATTGGTGTGATTTTAGTAGTGTTGCTGGGGGGGTCAGTCGCGTATTCGCTGTCAGTCGCAAAAACGTATAACGAAGGGGTGGTGGTTGCTCCGCATATTAAAGGTGGTACTGACGCGAAAATTTCACTCGTCGAATACAGCGATTTCCAGTGTCCAGCCTGCGGGCAGTTTGAACCGATTGTAGCCGAGGTGCTAGCTGCGCACGGCGACGCCCTCAAATTTGAATACAAACATTTTCCCCTGATTCAAATCCATCCTTTTGCCCAGCCAGCAGCCCTGGCTGCTGAAGCGGCTGGTCAACAAGGTAAATTCTTTGAATACCACGATATGTTGTTTGCTAAACAAGAAGAATGGAGTAAAGGCACAAATCCAGCTGGATTTTTTACGCAGTATGCGCAGGCCCTTGGTCTTGATATGGCCTTGTTTGCAAAGCATCAACGCTCGTCACTTTTACAGGACGCTGTCCGCGCCAGTTTCGACGAAGCCCGTTCAAAGAATCTTACTGGCACCCCGTCATTTTTTCTCAATGGTACCAAAATGGACATTAAAAGCCCTGACGATTTCAAAGCCCAAATTGCGTTAGCTATAAACCCAAACGCCAATTTTAACGTGACCGCCGGCGACGAGACTCTTAAGGCAGTACAAATTGAAGGGGATACCACGATTGCTCCGACCGAGGTTGCGCCTATGCCACCTACACCGGCTGTTAAGTTTGGTATTTAAACTCTGTGTAAAAGAGGTCTGGACAAACTGGTTTTTTTGTAGTATCTTAGTGAAAATTATTTAACTGCCACTGGGGCCTCTCTCTCATCTAGCTACCTTCGTAATATGCGAACCACTAAGAATATCATTGCCTTTGTTGGCGGGATTAAACCTAATTCACTTGAGGCAATTCGCGAGTATGGCAAAAAAAATGGAGTCAAATACCAGATAATGTTGATTCAAGACAAGCGGCATGAACGAAAAAATGAGGAACCGAGTACCCGTATTCCCCAACAAGACATTACAGTGCAGGTAGATTTCTCTAAACCGGAAAAGATTACCGAAGCCCTCTTGCCATACGAGGACTCATTGTTGGCGATTTCCTGTCGGAGCGAAGTGCATATTGCCCGCTTTGCAAAAATTATTCCCTGTGTACCGTATTTACGTACACCAACGAGTGAGTCACTGACGTGGGCCACTGATAAATATGAGATGCGCAAACGATTTAAACTGTACGATCCGAAAATTACCCCATCCTTTACTCGCGTCAAAGATACTACGGCTGGTGAACGACAACGACTGATTACCAAAATTGGGTTTCCCATGATTATTAAACCGGCTAATCTCTCGGGTAGTTTGTTTGTGAGTATTTGTTATCACGAAGAAGATTTAAAAAAAGACCTTGCGACCTGTTTTCGTAAACTTCGCAAAGCCTATGAAAGCGATAAGCGTCTGGAAGAGCCCAAAGTAATTGCCGAACAATACATGGAAGGAGATATCTATTCGATTGATAGTTATGTCAATTCGCGCGGGTCGGTATATCACTTGCCACTAGTGCGGGTAAAGACGGGGAAAGACATTGGACACCAAGATTTCTATGGCTATCTGCAAATGACTCCAACTATTTTAAAACGCGAAACGATTAAGCGCGCTGAGGCTGTTACCGAAACGGCGATCCATGCGCTCGGATTACGGAGTACTACCGCCCACACGGAACTCATGAAGATTGACGGCGAGTTCAAAGTAATCGAGGTCGGACCTCGTACCGGTGGGGCGCGTGATGTACTGTATAAACTCAGTTGTGGTATTGAGCATTATCTCAATGACGTGCTAATTCGGATGCCGAAAAAGCCAATCATACCTAAAAAATGTAACGGGAACGCTGTCTATATGAAATGGTTTTTACCAAAAGAGGGAATCATCGCCTCGATGACCGGTATCAAGAAAATAGAACAATTAGAATCATTTTATAAAATTGAAGTGAATAAAAAAATTGGCGACCGGGCGACGTTTGCGCGTAGTGGTGGGCGGTCAGTGTTTAATCTCTATATGTATAACGCTGATCGGGGACAGTTGTTGGCTGATATACGGAGAGTCGAACAGTTGGTAAAAATTAAGCTTCGGTAGAGAGGAACGCCAAAAATCGCGAATTCCTGCGTTACGCTACAGTAATTTTCGTTCACCGTACAAAAAGTACGGCTCACGCTAATTACTTTGCGTGCCTTGAACTCCATCGATTTTATGACGTTCCATTGAGCGCTTGTGATTATGTAAGATTATAAAAAGACGAGGCAAGACCTCGGACTTTTATGTGAGGACGAGGTCTTGCCTCGTATGGGGAGGTGGGGAAGTTTGGGGGGATTTGGTGTGGAGTGCGGTATGATGGGGGCATGATTCGGACTCGGGATTTGTTGTTGTTTTTGGCGACGGGGGGGTTCCTCGTGGTGGCGATTTTAGTGACTCTGCTAGTAATTCATCCGGGCGCGAAATCAGCGGCGTTTGCGGTAACAAACTTCGATACGACCACTGCCTCGTACACGGCGCAGGTGGTGCCAGCGGTTGATACTAAAGGTGATAGATTGGCTGCCCTCAGGCAAAAACTAGCTCAGCAGACGGACATTACCGCAGCGCCTGAAGACACTATTTCAGCACCAGAGATCCCGGCCACCCAAACAGCCATGGCTACAGCAACTGCTCCTGTAGATGAACCTACAGCTACTGTTACCAGCTGTCCCACCATCAGAAACACAGCAACTCCATGGGTCGGCACGACACAGCTCTACGCGGAACGAGAAAACAGGCGAGTATTTTATAGTGAGACGGTGATGCCGTCTTTTAGTACTACGACTACCCCCGAACGCACTGAATCAGCAGTGGCGTTTACGTTGCCGCTACGCTCTGTGCCATTACCGAAATCAACGTGTATTGGTTCGGATGTAGTGGCCTTTACTCCGACCGGTAGTCCAATTATAAACTCGGACTACGCAAATTATCGCGATTCGGCAGCGAGTGTTTTGCTCGGGTACACGCTTGATGGGTTCGAGCTCTATGGGGCAAAAAACGCACCAGAGACTGATGCCTGCGGTGGAGTCTTCAAGGATGGTGTCTATAGGTACTATATTTTGCCGGGCAGACCCGGAGTGCTTGGTTGTTTTGCAGGGATACCGGTGACACTGTAAATTAAGTTACCCACTCCCCATCTATGCGCACACTCATTCTCGATATTGAAACCGTTGGTGAGGCGTGGAGCGAAATCGACGAGGTGACCAAACGTGTGCTCGAACGACCGATTGAACGACGCGTAGAGGACCCGTATGATTGGATAGAACAGACGGCCGCTATGCAGACAGATTTGGGACTCTGTCCACTGACTGGTTCAATTATTACCCTGGGCCTCTATGATTTAGAACGAGCAGCTGGTGCGGTCTATCATGTGGGTAGCAAAACCGAGCTACCAAACCAGGTCGACGGATTTGTGTGTAAAAATCGTACCGAGACAGAATTGCTGCGTGAATTCTGGGAGGGAGCACTCGAATATGATACGTTTGTGACGTTCTCTGGCCGGTCCTTTGACCTGCCGTTTATTTTGCACCGCAGTCTAGCCTGTGTCGTGCGGCCCACGAGGGAACTAATGAAATATCGCTATCTCTCCCAGCAATCAGCTCCGTTTCATATTGACCTGCAGGAAGAGCTAACATTTTACGGAGCGATGCGCCGCCAACCGCTCCATTTATTTTGTCGAGCCTACGGTATAAACATCAGCAAAGCTGGTGATATTACAGGGGCAGATGTCGGTGACCACTACCGGTCAGGTAAACACCTCGATATCATCACCTACAACATTAGCGATGTCAGGGCTACCGCTGAACTCTACGAAAAATGGCGTACTAATGTAGCTCCACAGAGTTTTCTTGATACCATTGATTTGTAAGGTAATAGAAGGTACACTTCGTCCATGAAAATTAAACCACAGGGGTTTCTTAGTCAGTGTGCTGACCTCGCAATGCTTCCTTTGATGTATCTGCTTCAGGGAACATTACGTGAAGTGCCTCAACGGACACATCGCTGGAATAATGTGAAATTTCCCGTGCAAGATTTAGCGCATTTACAGAGCGATCTCTTAGTCACCGTACCGGGAGACGTTCAGGCAGTGCGTCGGTGGTGGGGTCCGTTGCCAATTTTTCATATTCCCATGTTCGGAGGTTGGTCAAAATTTGCTGTTATTGAACCAAAAACACCCGTTTCAGACGTTTGGTATATTGGTTGGATCGCAGGGGATACCGTAGCGGGGGTGTCACAGATACCATTATTAAGCCAAGTGCGTTTACTGGTTGGGCCGGGACCAGCCCAGTTTTTTGGTTTGACTGCAAATGGCGATCAGATTTCAGTGCACGTCGTTGGACATGGACGAATCAGACAGTCAGGTAAATTTGCCAAAGTGCCACTCTTATAATCTGCTATACTTTCCCCATGATTACTGACAAGAAATTTCCTGAGGGTTTTTATTGGGGTGCGAAAGCCTGGGAGGCTTTCGCAAGACCTTGCCTGCTGTTTCTGGAGGAAACGAACAGAAACAGCGACAAGGTATACCGTCTCTGTAAGAGACAGCAATAGATATGAAAAAAACATTTCCCGAAGGGTTTTATTGGGGTGCGGCTACAGCGTCCTATCAAGTGGAAGGTGGAATTGATAACTGTGACTGGGCGCAAGCGGCGCGGGCGGGCCAGGTGCCGGTTTGCGGGCTGGCTTGCGATCATTACAATCGGTATGAAGCCGATTTTGATTTGGCAAAGAGTCTCGGACATACCGCACACCGCCTCTCAGTCGAGTGGGCGCGAATTGAACCTCAACCAGGGCAGTTTAATACGGAGGCTATTGCTCACTACCGGGAGGTGCTACAGGCGCTCCATAATCGGGGGATGAAACCGTATGTGACAATTTGGCATTTTACCCAGCCATTGTGGTTTTCTGAAGCGGGGAGTTTTGAACAAAAAAATTCGCCAGAAATTTTCGCACGCTACGCAGCCTATGTGGTCGCGCAGCTAGGTGACCTCTGCGACCATTTCTCGACCATGAATGAACCTAATGTGTTTGGTAGTAACGGTTGGTTGCGTGGTACTTGGCCACCATTTAAGCGCTTTGTTCTCACTGATACCGTTTCGATCACAAATTCTGGTAGACAATTTGAGGCCAAAGCTAGTCGTGGATTTGCGCCATTGTTTGCGTATTTGCGAGTGATGAAAAATTTAGCCCGGGCGCACAACGCGGCGTATGTATCGATAAAAAAAGTTTCACCGCAGACGGAAGTGAGTTTTGTGCACCACGTTATTGTGTTTGACAGCACCTCTAATCCACTCCTCAAAATTAAAGCCGCAGTGGCAAATTATCTCTGGACATATAAATTTATGAACCGTACTGCGCGCTATTGTGACTCGGTAGGTCTCAATTACTATTTCTATACCCAGTTTGGTGATACACGAGAGTGGCGGAAAACTGATATGGATTGGAATTTTGCACCGGAGCATATTTATGATGCCTTGATGATGTTGGCAAAATATAAAAAACCACTTTTTGTGTCCGAGGGAGGGATTGCTGACGCAGCTGATTCTGGTCGGGCCGAGTATATTCAAAGACAAGTCGCCGGAGTGTGGCGGGCGATTGCAGATGGCGCTGACGTGCGCGGGCATATGTATTGGTCGCTCCTGGATAACTACGAGTGGGCCCTTGGCTTTGGTAAGCGTTTTGGTTTGATTGAAGTTAATTACAACACACAGGAGCGGACCATTAGGCCGTCTGCTTACGTGTATAAACAAATTTGTGAGACAAACGCCGTAGTAGAATAGGGTCATCATGGCGGCTTGGATTTTACTGGCAACGGCCGGACAATTTGTGAATGCCATTGTGGCGTTCTTGGACAAATATATCGTGTCTGATGAAACGGCGTTGCCAAAACCGTTTATCTACGCGTTTTACTCGTGTCTGCTTACTGGTGGGTGGATTGTAATTTATTTGATTGGATTTGTGCCGGGGTTGAGTACCCTTGGTGTACCACATTTAGCCAATGTACACACCCCGTCGATTCAAGTAGTGGCAATGGCGTTTTTGTCCGCCTATACTTTTTTTATGGCGCTGGTATCGATGTATTCGGCCTTGCGTAGCGCCGAGGCGGTGAATGTGATGCCGGTCATTGGGGTAATTTCGGCGATTTCCTCACTCGGAATGGTGTATTTGTTCCTGGACGTAGTGCTCGAACCAAATTTTATTTGGGGGATTGTGGTATTGTCTCTCGGCACGCTCTTGGTAGCACAAACCCTACCGCACATTGATACCGTAATCCATGTCATTCATAGTGGAGTATTTTTTGCTCTCCATTTCATTACCATGAAAGGACTCTTTCAAGAAACTAGTTTTGATGATGGGTTCTTTTGGTCGAGGATTTGTTTTGTGTTGTTTGCTCTATCATTGTTACTAGTTCCTACGTACTATAAAAAGATCCGTGAACAAACAGGACTTACTACTAAAAAAACCGGGGCGCTGGTACTTGTGACAAAGATCCTGGCGGGTGTTGGTGCCTTTATGATTTTGAAAGCCACCGACATGGGGGATGTGGCCGTAGTGCAGGCGCTTGATGGGGTCAAATTTGTATTTATTTTACTGATTACAATTTTCTTTGGGGCGTTATTACCGGATAGCGCAGTCGAACATGTGACCAAACCAAGCGAAGTCATGCGGCGGGTGCTGTATGTGCTCGTGATTGCGGCGGGCTATTTCATCCTGTTTGGTAGTGTCGATTATTTATATCTTTTTACCCAAGTCTATGCGCCGATTACGTAAAATTTTATACTGGATACTGGGTATTCTCGTGCTGCTGGGCCTTACAGTGGCGTGGCTGGCGTATAAGCCGGTACCTGAGCAGATTACCTACGGTATGTCGTTTAATACCGTCTATGCCCGGGAGCTGGGGCTCGACTGGAAAGAAACCTACGATGCGATTTTGCATGATCTGGGGGTGCGTAACCTGAGACTAGCTGCCCACTGGCCAATGGTTGAACCAGCCCGTGACACCTATAATTTTGAGGAGCTTGATTACCAGATATCTGAAGCCGAGAAAGCAGGTGCCACCATTGTGCTAGCCGTGGGCAGACGTTTGCCCCGGTGGCCTGAATGCCACATTCCTACCTGGGCCCGCGAAGAGAGTTGGGACGACCAGAAAATTCAATTACGTGAGTATATCACCGCCGTTGTCGAGCGGTACAAAAATAGCCCGGCTATTAATTACTGGCAGGTCGAGAATGAGCCGTACCTAGCGTTGTTTGCCTTTGAGCACTGTGGAGCGCTCGATGAAGATTTTTTGAAAGAAGAAATTGCCTTGGTACATGAGCTTGATCCCAGCAGGCGAGTGCTCGTGACCGACAGTGGAAATTTAGGAACCTGGGCTGGAGCCTATCGTAACGGGGACGCGTTTGGCACGAGCGTGTATGTGCATTTTTGGAATCCCGAGTTAGGTCAGTTCAAAACATTTCTCCCGCCCTGGTTTTATCGTGCTAAAGAAAAAGTCATCGCTTTGCGATACGGCGAGAAACCGACGTTTTTGATTGAGCTATCAGCTGAACCATGGCTGGTTGAGCCGGTAGTCAATGTTCCAATAGATATCCAGTACACTCGAATGGATGTTGCAAAATTTAATGAAATTTTAGACTATGCCCGCCATACTAGGTTCGATCAACAATATCTATGGGGGGCCGAATGGTGGTATTGGCTGAAGCAACAGAACGAGCCGGCAATGTGGGATAGAGGTAAAGAACTATACGACACAAGTAAATAAAACTTCCAAAAATTGCACATCGCGTTGTTGTCCTGCAAAAAAATATCATTCACCTTACAGTGGTAAGGCTCAAGTTATTTTTCTAGTACGCCTAGCGCTGTATCAATTTTAGAAAGTCTCTTCGAAATCCTTTCAGTGTTCTCCGTCGAAAAATAATGTGCACCTTACAGTAAGTAAGGCTCACCTTATTTTACTTTTCCCCCTATCTCAGCATCTATTTTATGAAAGTCTATTGGTTACTTGCAACTCCTGTAAAGTGACTTTGAAAGTCAATCGTATAGGTCCTATATTAAATATGTAAGCTTTAGGTGGTGTTGATAGTTTGTTTTTTATGATTTTTGAGTTGATACACTGTGATTGATACTTTCTTATGAACTTTTGGCATTTTGTTTTTGGGTTTCTTTACACTCGTGATTGGCACACTGGTCACCCTGAGTTGTCTCGCCCGCGCGTGGCTTTGTTTGGGGCAGGCGTGTTCTTGGTCGTGTTGGCCTTGCTACTGGTGGCCTATTTACAGGCGCCGGTGGTGTACCTCCCACCAATCCAGTTATAATTTTGTATGAATTATCTACGGCTGTTTGTTGGTATCTTTGTGTTAGCCTTTGTGGCAGTGGTGCTGGTATTTGGTTTATTGCAGTGGTACCTCTAGCTTGTTCTCTTGAAATTTGACAGGGATTAAGTTATAATGCCTTATATGAAATATCTCGGGATTTTATCTATGGTCGCCATTGTTTGTGTGCTTGCGCTACCGCAAATGGTGTCTGCTAGTACTATCGTCCGCACGGGGGATTCGGTGATGGTAACAGCCGATCAAACAGTCGACGGAGCTTTTTATGCCCTTGGTGGCTCGGTAGCGCTATCGGGCGTGATTAAAGGTGACGCCTTGATTGCAGGTGGTGAAATTACCGTTAACGGTCAGGTGACCGACGATTTACTGGTGCTAGGAGGCACTGTGGCAATGAATGCCTCTGGAACCAAAGACGTGCGAATTGTAGCCGGCAATGTCACCATTTCTCAGCCGATTACTGGTAGTTTGGTGGTAGTGGGTGGTCGACTGACCATTTTATCGACGGCATCAGTGTCTGGTGACGTACTATTTTATGGTGAAGACGCAACCATTGATGGGGCAGTGGGTGGGCAGATTCTCGGTAACGTCCGTAATCTCCGGGTTAACGGAAAAGTTGCTAAAGGTATTGATGTAACCGTTCGGGCACTGACTCTGGGGGATCGGGCGGACGTGACGGGGGATGTGCAGTATGCGAGCCAAACGGAACTAGTCCGGGCGCCAAACGCGGTGGTTACAGGCAATGTGGTGCAGGGGGCGGCCGCAACTACGGTGGCCGAAGACAGCGCCGCTGCCTTTCGCCAGAGTGCCATCGTTTTTCTGATTTCACTCTTTGCTACACTGAGTCTTTATCTACTTGCTAGGCGTTTTGTAGAAACAGTGACTGCGGCAGCCACACAGTCCGTTGCCCTTAAGTTCCTGGTGGGATTTGCCGCTTTGGTGTTGCTGCCGATTTCAATTGTGATTTTGCTTGCGAGCATGTTGGGTATACTCATTGGTGTCCTCGGAGTGGTTACGTTGCTACTACTGGTTGTGCTTGCTGTAACCCTCATGAATGCTGTCTGTGGGGCGTTACTCGCTCGGGCAGTGACCAAACAAACCAAGCTATCAGTGCCATACATTATTGCCGGCGCGGTGGTGGTGCAAATTTGTTTCTTTATTCCTTTGGTTGGGTCGGTATTGCTAACCGCTCTCTTTTTTACTACTGCCGGTACCCTGGTGACGTTGCTCTATCAATCAGTAACTAGTCGAGGGTAATCACCCTAATCGCTATACTATACTTGAACCTCCGCAAACGGTGAATGAAGAAATAAGCGAAAAATGCTATACTATTAGCACATGTATACATTCTGGCTCGTAATCAAAGAGTTATTTTGGTTCGTGATGGGTACAGATACCCCTGTACCTTTGGCGGTTAATGTTGAGTGTAAAACGCTTCCTCCGAAAACAACGTTTGTGGAAATTGCTCCGCCGACACCCGTTACGTTACTGGGGTCGGTACCGGGTGTCGGTAGTATACCCGGACCTGAAATGACCACTTTGGCTCCTGAGCCGACGTTAGTTCCTGATAGATCTGAGAATACAGCGGTGCCGCCAGTAGATCAGTCTCTGACCCAGGCTCTTTTGTATGCGCCAGTGATAATGTATGTGAGTGCTGCTGCTGGGACGCCATTTCAAATTGCCCCCCAGCAGGAATTTGATGGCGTAACCGAGGTGTTGCCTTATGGGTCGGCAGTGACGGTAGTGGGCTATCGTGGACGGTATGCCAGTGTACTGAGGCACCATACCGGCTTTGTGCTCAAAGACCATCTTCAATCAGATAAAACTATCGTCTGGCCACAATTTGTCTCGGGTACTACCTATCTGGCGTCTGATCCGGTAACTATAATGGTGCGTTCTATCATTGCTGATGAATTTGGGGCCGGGGCCCTCGCCATCCCACTGCAAGCGGGGGAGTATATTGTTGAGCGACTCCTCGTTGATGGTCGGCGGATTACCTGGAGTAACGAACGCCCGCGTCTACCGGGTACCTGGCAGAATCTCCTCAAAGGCACCACTGGTATTCATAGTGGCATTGCCCCAAAAACCGATAGTGTTATGGAATGGAATACTGACGGAGGCGAGGGGAGATTGGCGTATGTCGAAACTGTGGCCCCCGACAGCAGTATCCAGGTATCTCTCGTAGGTCTAACCGAAGCTGGCGTGTATGAGACAAAAGTATTCACCAGCGGGCAGTGGCGAGAATTACGCCCAGTTTTTATTGAGGTTGCGTAAAGATTTTTTTGTGTTAAAGTGCATGTGTCCGGTCCGCCTTACCCAGGGCACCCCAAGGGTCGGAATTGTGGCACATTGCCCCAAGATGTCGCCACGGCGCGGGAGTCATGAATTAACATGACTTCCGCGTTCGCCAAAGTCCAGCCATCCGCTTGGCTTTTTTTATTGTATACTAGAGCCACTATGCAACCAGTCGCATTTTTTGATATTGATGGAACGGTGTTTCGTTCGAGTTTGTTAATTGAACTGGTCGATGCGCTGATAGCAGATTCGGTGTTTCCACCCGAGGCACGAGATGTCTATCGTGATGCTCATACCGCTTGGCGCAATCGCGAGGGTACCTACGAAGCCTACATAAAGGCCGTGGTAACAACCTACATGACTCATATCAAAGGTGTCCACTACGGCACGCTCGCTGATATTGGTAAACGTGTGGTTGCGGTTCAGAGTAAACGAGTCTACCGCTACACTCGCGATTTAATTGTTGATCTAAAAGCGGAGGGGTACTACATTGTCGCCATCTCCCAATCACCTAAAACAGTACTCGATGCTTTTTGTCTGCAGTATGGTTTCGATAAAGTCTACGGTCGCATTTACGAAATTGGTCCCCAGGACCGGTTTACCGGTATCATGACTGACGTTCATTTGATAGAAAACAAAGCCACGATTGTTAAACGTGTATTTGAACAAAACCCCAACCTTACCCCCGCCGAATCAATCGCTATTGGCGACACCGACGGCGATATCTCACTTCTCTCCGCCGTCGCACACCCTATTTGTTTCAACCCAAATAAAGCCCTCTACATCCACGCCAAACGCCAAGGTTGGGAAGTGGTAGTAGAACGCAAAGACGTCATTTACGACTTGTCTGGCGGGAGTATTTCCTAGGCTTCGTTAGCTAGCTAGAAGATATTAAACGTGAAGTGGACCGCGTGATACATTACTTCAACGAAGAACGACCGCAATGGAATAAAAAAAAGATGACTCCGATTGAATACCGAAACCATCTTCTTTCATTAGTTTGGGGTGTTTTTAACTGTACGGGATTTGAGGGAGAGATCATTGTGGTGTTTTTTAGTCTTCCTCAGGTTCTTCTTTCATCATCGAGATAAATTTTGCTTCTTCCGAATGACCGACCTTCGATAAGTTGTGAGGACGACAGGGGGGAAGTTTGGTATACTGGTGGTATTTATGGCTAAAAAATTATATCGGGAGGAGGATCAGGTGATGGTAGCCGGGGTGGTGGCGGGGCTGGCTAATTATTTTAAACAAGATCCGACGTTGTTTCGGGTATTCGCTGTAACATTTCTAATACTGACTGGTGTATTTCCGGGGTTGTTGTTGTATCTGGCTGCGTGGTTTGTGATGCCTAGGCGGCCGAAGGCTGATTATATTATTGTGGAATAGGCATGGTAGATCCTCGCCGAATTCGAGCTCGAAATGATCAGTTAGTACAGGTTGGTGCACCGGTGCTGTACTGGATGCAGCGTGATCAAAGGGTTCAGGATAACTGGGCACTGTTGTATGCGGCGCAGTGTGCTGCAAAAGCTAAGCAGCCACTACTGGTTGTATTTAACCTGGTCTCCCGATTTGGGGAGACGACAGCCCGGCATTATGATTTTATGTTTCGTGGCCTCGAGGAAGTCGAAACAGAGTTACGTGCACTAGGGATCCTGTTTCATCTAATCACCGGTAACCCTAGGGATTCAATCCCTACGTTTGTGAGGCAGTACCAGATTGGGCACGTTGTGACGGATTTTAATCCCCTGCGGTTTACCGATGATTGGCGAACAGTGGTCGGGAATGGCCTCAAGGTGCGTCTGACCGAAGTCGACGCCCATAATGTTGTCCCGGCCTGGTGCGCTAGCCCTAAACTCGAATTTGCAGCCCACACGCTGCGGCCAAAGATCCACCGGCTACTCCCAGATTTTTTGACCCCCATACCCCGTCTAACTAGTTCACTCGTTTCTGGAAATATGCCAGCACCGATTGATTGGGAATTACTGCGTACGAAGCAAGTAATTAATTATGCTGTCGAGCCTGTGACCTGGCTGAAACCAGGCAGTCAGGCGGGGTTGGGCCGACTAGGAGAATTTTGTCGCGCTGGGCTTGCAGACTACGCAACGGAGCGTAATGATCCGGTTTTAAATAATTTATCCCACCTCTCGCCATATCTGCATTTTGGACAAATTGGTGCGCAGCGGGTGGCTTTGTCTATTAGTGCTAGTCAGGCAAACCGAGAATCACGCGATGCCTATCTAGAGGAACTAATTGTCCGTCGCGAACTAGCTGATAATTATTGTCTCTATAATCCTGACTATGACAAAGTAACCGGGGCGCACGCCTGGGCCCAGTCTACGATAGGTGCACATGCAACCGACAAGCGAGATTATATGTACACCATAGAGCAGTTCGAAACAGGGGAGACCCATGATGATTTGTGGAACGCCGCCCAACAGCAGATGGTGCAGACGGGTAAAATGCATGGCTTTATGCGCATGTACTGGGCCAAAAAAATCCTGGAGTGGACCCCTGACGCCCAGACAGCGATTGATACTGCTCTCTATCTAAATGACAAATACGAATTGGACGGGACAGACCCGAGCGGTATCACGGGGGTGATGTGGTCAATTTGTGGGGTGCATGATCGAGCCTGGACCGAACGTCCCGTGTTTGGAAAAATCCGCTACATGAACTATAACGGTTGTAAACGAAAGTTTAATCTAGCGGAGTATGTTGATTTCTACCCATCTAATAGTAGCCAGGCTCTTTTTGATAGTGACCTAACTTAGTTACACACGCTGCCTACTTAGTATCGTGTAAAAAGAGCGTGAGGAAAATACCGATTGTCATACATAAAGCGAGCACGAGGAACGCTAATTTAAATGGTAAAAACAGCAGGGTAACACTCCCGAGTAGGGCTCCGAGGAGGGTCGCCAGTGACCGCATGAGGCGAAATAGGCTGATGAGTTCAGCGTCTTGGCCGTCGACTTTTTTAAAAAAGTAACTCTCGGTGGTGACCTCAACCAAACTCGCCCCTAGTCGACTAACAAACATTAACAACATCCACATCACAGTGACGGTGGTAGCGAGGGCGGTAATTCCGGCACTCGTGATGGCTAAAATCAAAAAACCCACCGCCATCATTTCTTTTTCTCCCCAGTAATTATCGGCCATGATACCAATTGGGTATTCCCACACCAAGTAGCTAAAGAGTCCGGCCGCAATAATATACCCAATAGCCGACCAACTGAGTCCTACGACTGTTTTTAAATACAGAGGAATATAAATCATTGACCAGGTAAAAAATATCTGGAGAATAAAATGGGTCATCATCACAATCCGGATATCAATCGTGCGCCAGGCACTTTTGATTAGCGTACTGCATTTGATAACGGTGTATTCAGGATCATAAAAATGGCGAAAGACGCCGACGATTATCACCATAAACAGTAGTCCGAGAACAATAGCTACGGTGTACAGTTGTGCCAAATCGTTGCCTTCACCAACGAGATAACCCATAAGCAAGGGGGCAGCGAGCGCCGCACCACTCATCAGGGCAAGTGCGAGTCCGCGTTTATGTCCAGTACCGCCTTCACGTTTTCCAATTAATGTTTCGGAGAAAATATCTATATTGAGATGAATGAGGGGGTTCAGGGCTTGGAAAGCGACAAAACTGACGATGACGATAAATGCCGAGAGACCACTCCCCACAAACCACAAGGTAATAATTGAACCTAACATCAACACCAAGGTAACGAGGACGTTACCAAACTGGCGTAACAGTGCCGGTAGGGAGAGAAAAATAAAAATCGAAAATAATGACCCAACTGAATACAATAGTCCAATATAGCTCGGGTTAATAAACCCACCCATATAGGTCGAGCTTGAATAGGCTACCAAAAGCGTCTGGAACATAAAAACCACCGCAATTAAATAGGTATACCAAAATTTTATATTGTGCATCCGACTAATCTCCGGCCTCAAGTACTGACTCAAATACATACGTAGAGTAAGTGTACTAGATTTCAAGGTTCTAAATTATCCTATGATGTGGAGAAGAATGCGTAGAATACCGCCGGCTACACATTTGTAACCGGCGGCATCAACACATCAAGATTGTGGTAAACCAAAGTGCAATCAAGCCAGAATTGCTCAACACTGCCAGGATACCCAATCAGGGTAATATAACAATGATTGTGGGGAGATTCACGACCTGGTTCTTTTAGGTACATATAATCGCCCCTCGCATAGGTTTGATGACTAAAGAACGAAACGCCCCACCAATTTTCAAGATCATGACACTCAGTAATTCCATAAGACATCGTTTTCTCCTATGTTTTCATAGTATATGATTACTATAAAAAACATAAAAGTGCAAGCATCCCCAGCCAAAAACCCCAGAGCCGTAAGGCTGTGGGGTTTTTGGTTTTCGTTTCAACAAGTGATGAATCTGTTTTAGAAATGCGCTCGTTTTACTAGAGCCACGCCAACTGCTGCAGAAAATCTGCTAGTACGAGGCGGCAAGGAGGAAATACGTGAGCCGTACTTTTGTACGGTAAACGTATTTCTGACGCGGACAACGAAGTAATCGCTGATTTTATGCAGCAGTGTGTTATAAGCCGATAAGGACTGGGATGACCATTGGAGATTTCTGAGTCCGCTGCATCAAAAACTGACTCACAATATCTGTTAGTTCGTCTTTGACGTAATCGAGATCAAGCGGGTTCATTTTCTCGGTATATTTTTCAATAGTTTTCTTGATCAATACACGTGCTTCGGAGAGGAGTAATTGATTCTCACGGAGGTAAATAAAACCGCGGGAAATGATGTCTGGTGATTTGCGTAATTTACCAGTTTTGGCGTTGACGGTTGCAATAATGACGAACATACCGTCTTGAGAGAGAGACATACGATCACGCAAAACGACTTCTTGGCGCGCACCAACGGTAAAGCCATCGACGACCACCATCTCTGTTGGAATCTTGGTCTTGTGGCGGATGATTTCGGTACCGTTTTTAATATCGATGATAGTACCGTTATCTGGCACTACTACATTTTCCTTAGGGAAGCCGTTTTCAACCGCTGCAAACATGTGGCTCTTGAGGTGGTAGTGGTGGCCGTGGACGGGGATGAGGAATTTTGGTTTGATAGTTTGATGTACCCAGACCAGTTCACCCGCGTTACCATGTCCTGAGGCGTGGACGTGTGAACCTTGGAAGTTTACGACTTTGACGTTCCGTCGGTAAATATTGTCTTTGAGTTTCTGGACAGCAATTTCATTACCGGGAATAACCGATGACGACAACACTATCGTATCCCGTTCGTTGAGGATAATTTGTTTGTGTTTATCCTGAGCCATCCGCATGAGGGCGGCGAACTCTTCACCCTGGGCCCCAGTAGAGAGGATGACAATTTGGTCTGCTGGGTAATTTGGGATGTCGCCGGCACTAATGAACGTTTGTGGTTTAGCGACCAGCATTTTAGCCTGGATAGCAATTTCAATAGCGACTTTGATACTCCGTCCTTCCATCACGACTTTTTTACCCAATGCTTCACAGACATTAATCACACCAATGAGGCGGTCAAATTGTGAGGCAAAGGTACCGATAATCATACGACCTTTGGTAGTGCGAATAATCTCTTCGAGGGTGAGGAACACTTTGGCTTCTGACACCGAGAAACCGCTGCGGTCAGCGTTGGTTGAATCACAAATTAGAACTAGGTTGTTGTGAGTACCAACTTCTTCCCAGGATTTTTTTTCTTCGACTACAACTTCGCCGTTTACGTTATTGAGTTTAATGTCTCCGGTCACCACAACGTCACCGTGTTTAGTTTCGATGGCGAGACCCATAGCGTCAGGAATCGAGTGGGTGACAGGAAATGTCCGGATGCGGGTACTGCCGACCGTAAAAGCCTCACCCTCTTTGACAACATGAATATCAACCGGCTCCATGTGCGGGAACTCTTCTTGACGTTTGAGAATCATCAGTGAGGTCAGGTATTGGGTGTAGATTGGTGGGTTACCGAGGCGCTCCATCACAAATGGGATACCACCGATGTGGTCGAGGTGGCCGTGGGTGACCACGAGTGCGCGGATTTTATCTTTGCGCTCTTCGAGGTACTGTGTATTTGGCAAAATGTACTGGATACCCGGCGCGTTGCTCTCTTCGGATACAAATTGGAAACCAGCATCGATAACAATGATGTCAGCGGCTGTTTCAACGATAATCATGTTACGGCCAATTTCTTCTACACCAGATACCGGAATGATACGAACCGTGTCCAGGTCCGTGATGGTTGGCAATATCGGATTTTTCTCATCGGTGACGGTCATCCGGTGGGTGAGAGCGGGGCTCGTCATCGGCCGACGACCATTACCGCCGCCATTTCGTTTGCGATTATTGTTACGTCCACCACGCTTGGCAGGTGCTGTGCCTGTGCCTGCGGACGCAGCAGCGCTGTCAGTTGGTCTCCTCGCGGGAGTGTGAGGTAATCTGCGGGCTGGTGCTTGGTGTAATCCGGCGCCAGTACGTGGCGCAGATGATTGGCCTGGTCGAGAGCCCTGGGGTCTACTACCACGATTAAAAGGGCGACGTTGTGGTCGAGCTTGATTGAGGTTGGTGGATGTTGTGGTCGGGACAGGATTTGCGGGTGCGGTGGGTTGGTGCGGCTGTGATTGTGGTGTGTTCATAAATGTAGGTGTTACTGAGGGATAAATGTTAAAAATTATTTATTGAAAGAGAGGCCAGAGTCGGTCAGTATTCATGTGCCACTGATTACTATTCATAAAGCGTTCTTGTGGTTTACTGATCCCGTCCATCGGGGTAACGCTCGCAGTACTGTCTAATACATACACAAAGTTTGGGACATAGAGGAATGAGGCAGGCACCTCACGAGTCAAGATACTAGCAACTTGAGTATTGGCATTTATCCTAGCGTCGGTTCCGGTGGCGGTGCGGGCTTTTTGGAGCAGGGTGTCGACTTCGATGTTGGCGTAGCCGGCGATGTTGAGTCCCGGATCAGTCCTTTGCGAAGAGTGCCAAAATGGATATAAATCCATAGCCCGACTCATATCAAGACCAAATAAAAGTCCTTCAAAATCGCGGGGCCGAATGACTGATTGTAACAGGTCGCTCTGCTCGAATTGTTCAATTTGCACTTCGACACCTAGTTCACGCCAGGTGCGGGCAATTATTTCTGTGGTCCGTTCAAACAGAGGCGTATTCGCTGTTCGTAGGGTGATCCGTAAGGTTTCTGTCTGGCCGTCGATCTTTTTTTCGTACCCACCGCTACTATTTTTGGTCCAGCCGGCTTTGGCTAGGATAGTACTGGCACGATCTAGAGTGCTAGTACTGGCGGTTTCGGTACTTTCATTCTGACTGGTTGATTCTACCTCACGACTCGTTTCTGGTATAGGGGTAGAGATGGGGACGCCGAAACCATCAAGCGCCTGAGTCACAATATCAGCACGATCAAGAGCGGTACTCAGGGCCAATCGTACCGCAGTGTCACGCAGTACGGGTGATTTATTTTGGTTAAAGAACACTGCAAATACTCGAGGTAGTGGCTCTGTGATAACGGTGTAGGCACTGTTACTGTTGAGACCATTTACCGTACTGGCTGGTAAATAGGCGGTACTGGTAATTTCATGATTGGAAAATGCCGTGACAAGAGACTCTTCGTTTTTATAAAATTGTAATACTAAGGTATCTAGTTGGACATCAGTATTTTTTGAAAACGCCGTGAGGCGGTAACTGTTGATTAGGCCGGCTTCGTCAGTAACTGTTTTGTAGACCATAAATGGTCCAGCGCCAACGGGGTTGGTATTTAGTTTACTAAACGGCACTTGCTCGACCGGTACTGTACCCCACAGGTGTTTCGGGAGGATTCCCAAAGTAAAGTTTTCTGAAAACGGAGCGTACGGTTCAGTAAGAACGATGTTGAGCTCGTATTCGTTGATTTCCTCAATGGTCACATCTGTCCAATTACCGCGTAACGGGCTCTTGAGATCCGGGTTTTGAATCAAGCGAATGGTAAACGCGACGTCGCTTGCTGTCAGAGGCGTGTCGTCGTGGAAACGAAGGTTCTTACGCATAATAACATTGTACGTTTTTCCATCATCTGAAACAGTGATGCTCTCAGCCAGGTCAGGCGCTAGGGCACCCTCAGGGTTGATTTTCATCAGTCCCGCGAAAATTAGCGCCGTGGCATCGAGGTCGGCCCTGGTTACCGCGAGAGTAGGATTAATAAAACGTGGTGTACCAACCAGGCCTTCAATCAAAGTCCCGCCCTGGGCTGGTACTTCCGCAGTGTGGTTGTTGTTCCATAAAATAAGGGCACTAAGGGTACTGCCGATTATCACAAAGAACGCAATCCGGAGAATAATCCGATCACTGGTTGGTCTGGCTTCGATTACATTCAGTAATCGTTCGACGAGACTGCGGTATCTACTTTTGGGGTGCGAAAAACGGAGTGACATAATGGGTGTGTTGACCACAGTGCAAGCATAGTTAGATAGTGAGCACCGTCGGGTCTACCTTATTTACTGATAAACAGCTACCAGGGTACAGACTACTTTTCGGTCGAGAAATGGATACTTACGCGAGGATATTAATCAAGGCTGAAGCTACGAACAAAACGGCGATTCCAATCGAAAACTTGAACAGGAAAAGCTCTGCGCCACGGCGTTTGTGAAAAGCTGAACTAAAGTTGTCACCACCAAAGGCGCCACCTAAACTTGATCCGCGCTGTTGTAGTAAAATAGCGGCAATCAGGAGAACGGCGAGCGTAATTTGGATAAATGGTAGTGCTGGCTGCAGCAAGTGGATAATTTCCATGTGACGGCAATGGTAGCACAACTATCGGTAAATTGCAAAATAAGGATACGGATATTCTGTGGAATGCATCTGCAGGGTCCGCCCTAACGCCCACTACTATTTTACAGCCCGGTCCTCGCTCCAGGCATGGTCGCTGCGGGGGCTGTAAAATAGTAGTGGGCTACGGGCTGCTGGATGTAACGTAAAAAGAAACCGCCCGAACCCACGTTGCGAGGCCGGGAGGGTCTCTTGTAGGTTCGGGCAGATTTCACACGACTTGGATTTTTCTTTTTGTCGAGTAACAACCTATTCATATCTGCCCAGGCACGAGGTGGCTCAGCCTTGAAAAGCTCCTGGTATGAAAACATCGTATCGAACATCCCACGGTGGTCAGTGTGACCACGCCAAGCGAGATCTCGCGGATGCATAAACTTTCTAAAGTAACTTATGCAATCATTATAATACTGAACTCGGTCTGATTCATGAACTCGTTGTACGGCCATGATTGAACCTGGTGCGACAACTCGTTTTTGCGGGAAGTTGAGTATTAGTCGCCAAAAACGCTTGTATTCTTCGACTAATTCTGCCAGTAGATCCTGGCTAGCGTTATGGGCCGGATACCACTGTGCCAGTGTTATTTTGAGTCCAGACTCAGGCAGAATTGGCGGTCCATAGTGTGGAGTTGTTACATTCACGTGCGTTACCCCCGGTGCTGTTTCTATTTATAAATGTAGCCCAAATGTTGTCTTTAGACAAGTTGAGTTCTAGGTTTATCAAAATAAAATAATGTGGAGATGTTTGAACTTTGACTCTGACTTTTTCTGCCGTATAATAGCGACGCACGGCGGCGAAACTTTTTCGTTCGGGTTGTGTATATAAATAATTATTCGCAACTGAAAATATAAAAAACAAAAATATGTCAGAAAATATAAACCAGGTTGCTTGTCCAATTAAACCGCTGGGAGATCGCGTGGTCGTCAGACCATTAACGGAAACCGAAATGGGGACGATGTCACCGTCGGGGATTATTATTCCGGAGACCGCCAAGAAAGAAAAACCAGAGCAAGGAATGGTGATCGCAGTTGGTACTGGCAAGTGGGACGAAGACGGCGAGAAGCGTCTTTCAATGGAAGTTAAAGTGGGGGACAAGGTACTCTTTTCAAAATATGGTTATGATGAAGTAAAGATTGAAAACAAAGAGTATTTTATTGTGTCTGAACAGAGTATTCTCGGAATTTTTACTAGTTAGTTCTATATTATTATGGCAAAACAAATTTTATTTGGCGAAGATGTCAAAAAGAAGTTACAAAAGGGGGTTGATACGGTAGCAAACGCCGTTAAGGTGACGCTTGGTCCCCGCGGGCGTAACGTAGCTCTTGATAAAGGGTACGGCGGGCCAACTATCACCAATGATGGTGTGTCAATTGCCAAAGAGATTTCTCTTAAAGATAAATTTGAGAACATGGGCGCCGAGATTGTAAAAGAGGTTGCTACCAAAACCAATGATCTAGCTGGAGATGGTACGACTACGGCCACGGTACTACTACAAGCTCTCGTGACCGAGGGGTTGCGCCAGACAACGATGGGTCTCAATTCAATGGCGGTGCGCACCGGTATGGAACACGCGGCGGTTGATGTGGTGGCGGCACTGCGCGCCATGGCGACACAGATCACGTCAGTAGATGAGATTAAACAAGTGGCCACAATCTCTGCTGAATCAGCCGAACTGGGAGAGAAAATTGCTGAAACCATCGATAAGGTTGGTAAGGACGGTGTGGTCACGGTTGAAGAGTCCCAGGTATTCGGTATTGAAACCGAATTAACTGAAGGTATGCAATTCGATAAAGGGTACGTATCACCATACATGGTCACTAATCCGGAACGAATGGAAGCGACCTACAAAAATGCCCACATCTTGATTACGGATAAGAAAATCTCATCAGTCCAGGAAATCTTGCCCTTGCTTGAGAAAATTGCTCAAACTGGCAAGAAAGAGCTGGTGATTATTGCGGATGATGTTGAGGGTGAAGCCTTGGCGACATTCGTAGTAAATAAGCTCAAAGGTGGATTTTCAGTGCTAGCTGTCAAAGCACCCGGCTATGGTGATCGTAAAAAAGAAGTGTTGGCTGATATTGCCGTAACTACTGGGGCTCAGGTTATTTCCGAGGATATTGGACTGAAACTGGAAACCACCGAATTGTCGCAGTTAGGTAGTGCTGATCGGGTAGTATCAACCAAAGACAATACCGTCATTGTGGGTGGTGCTGGTACCAAAGAGGCGATTGCTGATCGGGTCAAAGCCCTCAAGGCACAACTGGAAACTATTACTTCAAAATTCGACAAAGAAAAAGTCGAAGAACGGATTGCAAAATTAACCGGTGGTGTGGCGGTGATTCGAGTTGGAGCAGCCACTGAAACCGAAATGAAGTACCTGAAACTCAAGATCGAGGATGCCGTTAACGCGACCAAGGCTGCGATCGAAGAGGGAATTGTACCCGGTGGAGGAACTAGTCTCGCGCGCGCCGCAGCGATTGTCGAGAAAGACATGCTAGCCAAGAAAGACCTCAGTGCCGAAGAATTAGTTGGCTACAACATTGTCCTCAAGGCCCTCGAAGTTCCATTGCGACAGATTGCTGACAATACCGGTAAAATTGACGGCGCCGTAGTCGTCGACAAGGTAAAAGCCGCCGGTGGTAACGCCGGCTACGATGCTGCCAAGGGTATTATGGTCGCCGATATGATCAAGGCCGGTATCATCGACCCGGTCAAAGTAGAGCGGGCGGCAGTTCAGCACGCGGTATCAGCAGCAGCGATTTTGCTGACCACTGAATGTGCTATTGCTGACGAACCGGAACCGGAGAAGGTGATGCCGGATATGAGTCAGATGGGCGGAGGCATGTATTAAAAGCTTAAAATCGGCCAGCTACTTTGTTGCACTGCAGAAATTTACCATCACCCTACAGTAAGTAGGGCTCACGTAAATTTCATTGTGCGCCTCGTATCTGTCTCGATTTATAGACTTTTAACTAAAAATAAAACAGAACGGTAAAATCACTGCATCTGCTTCGTTAGCCTTCAGAAAATTATTCTCAACGTACAGAAAGTACGTCTCGAAAAATTTTCCTCGTCCGCCTCGCAGCTACAGCAATTTAACCATTCTTATCTACTCTTCATTAAGATAAAAACAGAAAAAGAGCCTGGCGGCTCTTTTTCTTTGTTCGTCTTTGCTTAATTGTAAGTGTGGCAATCCACGTTGTGTATTTTGTAAAATAAAATAAGCGCAGACCATTATAGTCCGCGCCTAGTTAACTGTTTCTTACGTGAGTCCTGATAGTTATCCTTATTTTTTATACTGCCTCACCCCATCGTTATCTCTCAATAATTGTTCTAAGGTAGGTATTCTATAACCTGCCCCATATAGTGTTTGGATAAAAGAAAAACCAGCTGCTTGATCCTTAAATAGTTTATTCCTGATTCTTTTAATATGTGAGGGGATAGAATCTAGCGAAGTCTTTGGATAATCGTTCTCAGATAGGGCACTCCTAAGTTGATCAATGCTACAAAATTTACCTTGTCGCTCCATCAATTTCTCAAGCAATAAGAATTCACCTTTTGTGATCTTGCATACGTTGCTAAATACCCTTACTTCAAACTTTTCTCTATCCAAACAAACCCCTAAACAGTATAGTGTGCTTGTGTCTAAGACCATCCCGAATCTCCTCAAAGGCCTATGTTTAGTCAAAATATACGCTTCTGGTAGTGAGCTTGTCAAATGTGGGATTATGTTATACTAGATACACTTAATTAGTAAGTTTTATATTTTATGATCACTTGGATTATTTTGGGGGTGGTTGCAGTGCTCGCGGTGTATTTTATTATGACGTACAACACGTTTGTTAAATTAACGCAGCGAACCAAAGAGGCTTGGGCTGATATTGATGTGCAGCTCAAACGCCGCTATGACTTGATTCCTAACTTGGTGGAGAGCGTTAAGGGCTACGCTGCCCATGAACGCGAGACACTTGATGCGGTAATGACGGCGCGCGCGGCTGCTACCCAGGTCCACGTTGATCCAACCGGGATTACAGCTGAACAGATTACAGCTATGGCCGGAGCAGAATCAGCTCTTGGTGGCGCCTTGGGTAAACTGATGGCCGTAGCTGAGGCGTATCCTGACCTCAAAGCCAACCAGAATTTCCTGCAACTACAAAACGAATTAGTAGATACTGAAAATAAAATCCAGGCCTCACGTCGTTTCTATAACGGCAATGCTCGTGATCTTAAAATCGGACTACAATCTTTCCCAGGCAATGTTATCGGTAATATCTTTCACTTTACCGAAGAGGAATTTTTTGAACTGGCTGAAAACGCCGCTGAGCGAGAAGTGGTGAAAGTTACTTTCTAATAGGGTATTAAATATGGCTACCCCAATTATGCTGGGTGGAAAGAAAATTGGTCGCTTGCGCGCCAGTTTTCTGTTATTCAAAGAATCGTGGCGTTTTCTCGCGGCCGATAAGGAACTAGTAGTTATTCCGGTGATTACAGCAGTCCTCAACCTGGCCTTGGTTGGACTCGTATTTACGGTATTTATTGTCAGTCAGGGTGGTTGGTCGGCACTGACAGTAGGGGACGGTGCGGACACTGCAATTAATCTGGCTACATACCTGTTTGCATTTATGATCTACGTGGTCGGAGCGTTTACCTTGGCGGTATCGCAGGCGGCTATTGTCCATACGGTTTACACTCGTGCCCATGGCGGTAATGCCACGCTCGGACAGTCACTCCAGGTAGCATTTTCACACACGCCGTCACTTTTGGTATGGTCACTCATTACGAGCACGGTAGGAATGATTTTGCAGCAAATTTCGCAGCGGTCGAAAATAATTGGCGCCATTGTAGCATTCTTGCTTGGTACGGCTTGGAACGTTCTGACATATTTCGTTATTCCGGCTATGGTCCTCGATAAAAAATCAGCCTTTGCTGCCATCCCCCACGCCACTACAGTATTTAAACGAACGTGGGGCGAGACGCTGGTTACCAACATCTCGCTGGGATTATTTTTCTTTGTAGCGTATATGTTGGTTCTGGCTTCGTTTGTTGGGTTAATGATTGCAGGGATTAGCACCAATAATGTAATCCTCACTATAGTTGCCATAATGTTTGGCGTTGTATGGCTGATTGTCGCCAGTTTGGTTCAGGCGGCCTTGCAAGGGGTTATTAAAACGCTCCTATA
>JAYTKW010000009.1:0-47889 GCA_043729945.1 Candidatus Kaiserbacteria bacterium
TACCCTTAAAGTTCTTCCCAGCCCGATGCAACTCCACATACGGTGAAATCACGTCAAGAATACTAAGTCTGTCTTTAATCTGCTGCACCGAGTCACTCATGTGCCACTAGTATACCCCGCCAAACTTTTCTAGGAAAAGTTAAGCGGGCAAGCCCGAACCTAAGCACATTACGGGAAATACTTGACATCAAGGATAATACGTATTATATTGATAATGTATACATCTTTAAGGGGAATGATGATGATGTTACTAGATGTTATTGGTCTGCTCTTTATGTTTGGCTTTTCGGCATTCTTAGTCTATGAAGGTACTTATGAGGGAGTGCCTGCAGAGAAGAGGACTCTGTGGGATAAAGACCTATGGGGATTGATACTTTTAACCTGGGCATTTATATTCTTTTTATATTGGCTGCCTAAGGAATAACCCCACGACGGCCCCATGCGCCAACGTGGGGTTTCGTCTTTTTATATGAGAAAACAGCCAGGTCGCGAAGCGACCTGGCTGTTTTCATTAGTTCACTTGAGAGGTCTCTAAAATCGATGAGATACGAGGCGCTAGCAGAAAATGTTTCGAGTCGTACTTCATGTACGATGAGGAACATTTTCTGCGCAGCAACGAAGTAGGTCGCGATTTTAGGAAGCTCTATTTTGCATGTCTTCAATCATCTTATGCTTCGCACTCCCCTTAAAGCCTGAGCCGGCTGGAATGAGCTTACCAATGATGACGTTTTCCATCAGTCCTGAGAGGGTGTCGTTACTTCCCTTTACAGCTGCGTTGATCAGTACGCGGGTCGTGTTCTGGAACGAAGCGGCTGAGAGGAAGCTCTTGCGTGAGAGTGAGGTTTCGGTGATACCAAGAATCAAACGATCAGCTTTGGCAGCTTCTTTACCTTCGGCTTTTAGTTTGTTGTTGGCTTCGATAAAGATCCATTCCTCGACCACATCACCGTTGGTGAAGTGACTGTCGCCGGTACTATTCACCTTCACGCGGGACATCATTTGCTTCACAATCAATTCGATGTGCTTGCGCGCAATGGTTACACCCTGGAGTTCGTAGATCTTGTTTACTTCAGAAATGATGTATTCCTGAGCGACTTCTTGTCCACCGAATTTGAATAGCTCAGGCAGTAATGCTGATCCATCAGTGAGGAGTTGTCCTGAGATAACAGTCTCGCCCTTGTTTATGATTACCGCACGACGGTAATGGACTGGGTACTCGATATTATCTTTTTTCTTTGGGGCCCCTTTGGCGCCCATATCTGGAGCAATGACGATTACCTTTTCACGACCTTCGGTCCGGATGTCGACAACGAGACCTTCACATTTGCTCACAATCGCCGGTACCTTTGGCTGCCGTTTTTCAAACACTTCTTCTACGCGCGGGAGACCGGAGGTTACGTCTCCGCCGGCTGACGCCGTTCCTCCGGCGTGCTTGGTGTTCATCGTGAGCTGGGTTCCTGGTTCACCAATCGCTTGGGCAGCCACGGTTCCGACGGCTTCACCGATGTCGATAATCTTGTTCGTGGTAAGGTCGATACCGTAACATTTCTGACACACTCCCCGTAGCGTTTTACAAGTCATTGGCGAACGTACTTCGACCATAGGGCAGGTTGTCCCTTCAACTGCAACGGCATCGCGACGAGATAGTAGGTGTCCTTTGGGGAAAATCACGTTACCTTTACTATCAACGGCATCAGCTGAGAGGATACGCCCCTTGATCGCTTTTGAAAACGCAATTTCAATACCCGAAGCACTGATACGTCCGATTTTTGTACCGTCTTTGGTTTTACAATCCTCTTCAGTTACAATCGCGTCTTGGGCTACTACGAAGAGACGACGGGTGAGGTATCCGGCTTTGGCAGTCTGCAGCGCCGTGTCTGCGAGACCCTTGCGGGAACCGTGGGTGGTATTGAAGTATTCAATTGGGGTCATTCCTTCTTTCATTGATGACAGAATTGGGAATTCAAGGGTCTCACCACGAGTATTCACGATGAGTCCTTTCATTCCCGCCATCTGGGCAATCTGACCAAGTGATCCACGAGCGCCAGACTTCCACATTTCGTACGCCGAACCGTTCTCATCTAGCGTCTGCGGTAGCACCTTTTCAATTTCAGTTTTTGCGCGGTGCCAGATAGACACGATCATACGACGACGTTCATCACGTGAAATGAGTCCATCATCAAAGAAGGCAAAGACTTGTCGTTCTTCGGCGCGGGAGGCTTCGATAATTGTGGCTTTTTCTTTTGGTACTTTTACTTCATCAATACCCCAAGTTGTTCCTGATTGCGTCGCGTATTTGAAACCAAGTTTCTTGAGCTTGTCGACAATGGCTGGTACGGCTTCAGGACCACGATCGTCGATGATGTCGATAATGATTTCAAAAATCATTTTCTGGACCACGATGTCGTTAATAAATTTATGATCTGATGGCAATACTGAGTTAAAGAGGAGACGACCAACTGAAGTCTCGAACACCTTACCCTCGAATTGTGCGTATTTCTCTGTGTCGGTAGCAAGCACTTTGACCATGGCCCGGAAATCGATAACACCGTAGTCAAACGCGTTAATAGCATCGTTTGGTGAGGAGAAGAATTTTCCCGTACCTAACGCGTCAGGAATGACCTTGGTCATCCAGTAGGCACCGAGGGCCATGTCGAGAAGTTTCTCTGATACTACCGGTTCAGCCGATCCGGGTTTCAAGATGTTCTTGTTGGCCGAAATCATTTCGCGAGCCTCGAGCTGCGCTTCTTCACCAAGCGGTACGTGTACCGCCATCTGGTCACCGTCGAAGTCGGCGTTGAACGCACGACACACGAGTGGGTGCACCTGGATCGCATTACCTTCAATCAGGACCGGACGGAATGCCTGGATACCCTGACGGTGCAGTGTCGGCGCCCGGTTAAGCAACACATGCTTGTGTTTAATAATATTTTCCAAAATTGCCCATACTTCAGGCACGCCGTCTTCAATCAGACGACCAGCACCACGGATGTTGTACGCAAGTTCTTGCTTGAGGAGTTCGGCAATCACAAACGGACGGAAGAGCTCCAGCGCCATGTGTTTAGGCAGACCACACTGATCCAGAGTGAGTTCCGGACCAATCACGATCACTGAACGACCAGAGTAGTCAACACGCTTACCGAGGAGGTTCTGGCGGAAGTACCCTTGCTTACTCTTGAGGTAATCAGAGAGTGATTTCAGTGGGCGGCGCTGTGCCTGACCCATGGCTGAGTAGGCAGCGTTCCCGTGACGAATCGAGTTATCGACGAGCGCGTCAACCGCTTCTTGGAGGATACGCTTTTCGTTACGCAAAATTACGTCCGGTGCCATAATATCAATCAATTTCTTGAGTCGATTGTTACGGTTGATCACACGACGGTAGAGGTCGTTGAGGTCAGACGAGGCGTGACGACCGCCTTCGAGCGCCACCATTGGGCGAATCGCTGGTGGAATAACGGGGATACGGATGAGGAACATCCACTCTGGCTTCACGCCCGCATGAATCATTCCACGAACTAGTGAAAGTCGTTTATCTAGTTTTGCTCGTTCCATGGCGCCGGCTGTCTCACGCTCGGTTTCGAGTCGCGTAAGTAGTTTAGCCATGTCGATGTTCTTGAACAGCTCGTAGATTGATTCAGCTCCAATCTTCGCCTCAAAGAGGGTACTGTATTTAACTGAGTACTTGTGGAATGTCGTTTCATCGAGGACAATCCCCTGCACGATACTCTGGATCTCTTTCTTCATGTCGTCAGCGCGCACTTTGAGCGCTTCTTTGGCGTCTTCGTTTTGTAAATCAGCCAATTTTGTTTTAAATTCTGTCTCGAGTGACTTGAGCAAGCGACCGCGTTCATCTTCACTGACCTTGGTCACAATGTAACCGGCAAAGTAAATTACTTTTTCAATCGAGGCGGCAGTAATACCCAAGATCAAAGCGATACGTGATGGCACACCGCGCAAGAACCAAATGTGGGACACTGGCACACACAAATCAATGTGGCCCATACGTTCACGACGAACAATAGCGCGAGTAACTTCAACTCCACACTTCTCACACACGATACCCTTGTAGCGGATACCTCGGTATTTTTTACATGAACACTCGTAGTCTTCGACTGGTCCAAAGATTCTCTCATCAAATAGTCCGTGCTTTTCTGGACGCTGGGTGCGGTAGTTAATTGTTTCTGGTTTCGTTACTTCGCCGTATGACCACTCTAAAATCGTCTCGGGTGAGGCGAGTTTCAGCCCAATCTCAGTAAACTGATTTGGTGTGAGTGTCGGCTTCTTTGGTGAAAATGTAGACATATATATTTCAGAAACAATTACGCAGGCTCATAAGACGACTCTTCATTGCGGGGACGGCGCGGCGGTTCATCTTTGGTTAATTTAACATCAAGGGCCAATCCACGGAGTTGATTCACGAGCACGTTAAACGCAGCCGGGGTATGTGGATGTCCAATTTTTTCTCCCCGCACAATCGAGTCAAAGGCGGCTGAACGACCTACAATATCGTCTGATTTAATCGTGAGCATTTCACGGAGTGTATAGGCAGCCCCGTATCCGAGGAGCGCCCACACTTCCATCTCTCCAAACCGCTGTCCTCCGACCTGCGCCTTACCACCAAGTGGCTGTTGCGTAATAAGTGAGTACGGACCAATCGAACGCATGTGGATTTTATCCTCTACCATGTGGTGGAGTTTCAAGATATACATGAGACCAACAGCAGTGCGCTGGGCGAATTTATCACCCGTTCGTCCGTCACGGAGCTGGATTTTGCCATCCTCTGGCAAGCCAGCGGCTACCAACTCGGCTTTCACATGCGATTCAGTGGCACCAGCAAACGGCGGCACAATCGCCTGGTAACCCAACGTGTGAGCGGCCATACCCAGGTGGAGTTCAAGAATTTGTCCCAGGTTCATACGTGATGGTACTCCCAGTGGTGTAAGCAGAATGTCGATTGGACGACCATCTTCGGTATACGGCATATCTTCTTCCGGCAGAATGCGCGAAATAACACCTTTGTTACCGTGACGACCAGCGAGCTTGTCTCCAACAGAGATATTACGCACCTGTGCTACGGTCACGTGGATTCGCTTGATAACTCCCGACTCTAGCTGATCACCGTTTTCGCGAGAGAAAATCTTGACCCCAATCACGCGACCCCGTTTACCGGCCTCGAGGCGTAGTGACGTATCTTTGACATCTTTGGCTTTTTCTCCAAAGATTGACCGGAGAAGTCGTTCTTCTGGGGTTAGTTGGGTCTCGCCTTTTGGCGTCACTTTACCAACCAAGATATCACCAGGACGGACTTCGGCGCCGATGCGGATAATACCGTTTTCATCAAGGTTACGGAGTTTGAGTTCAGATACGTTCGGGATGTCAGCTGAAGTTACTTCGGGACCGAGCTTGGTATCACGCACGGACACTTCGAGTTCATCGAGGTGGATACTCGAGAATTTACTGGCTTTTACCAATCGTTCAGAAATAACAATCGCATCTTCGTAGTTAGCACCGTTCCAACTCATAAAGGCCACCAGCGCATTTTGTCCTACAGCCAATTGACCCTGGTCAGTAGATGACGTGTCAGCGAGCAAATCGCCTCGTTTTACATTAGAGCCAACAGTTACGGCTGGACGGTGATAAAAGGCTGAGAAGTCGTTGGTCCGTTTCAGGGTTGTCAGTGGGTACTCTTTTTTCTTGCCTTCTTTGTTTTTAACGACAATATGTTGTGCATCACATTCAACCACTTCACCAGCCTCAAGCGCGTAGACTACCCGACCAGTATCGCGAGCGGCTACGCTTTCCACACCAGTGGCTACAATTGGCGCCTCAGTAATGAGACACGGGGTTGACTGCTTCTGCATGTTTGAACCCATGAGGGTACGGTTGGCGTCGTCGTGGTTCAAAAACGGAATCATCGAAGTTGCAATTGAGAATGCCTGATTGGTAGCAATATCCATGTATTCGATATCTTTTCGAGGCACGGAACGAGGATCACCTTTTTTACGAGCTTCAACGAGATCGTTTACAATCTTACCCTTACTGTCGATTTCAACGGCAGCGTGAGCAATCGTGTATTTCTCTTCTTCGTGCGCATTCATATAGGTTACTTCACCAGTGACAATTCCCTTTTCAACTTTTACATACGGGGTCTCGATAATACCAAAACGGTTTACCTTGGCGTACATAGCGAGGCGGAGAATAAGTCCAATGTTTGGACCTTCTGGAGTATGAATTGGGCAGAGACGACCGTAGTGACTGGTGTGAACATCACGCACTTCGAAACCAGCTCGTTCCCGCGTTAGTCCGCCGGGACCAAGCGCACTGAGGGTACGGAGGTGCTCGATTTCAGCGAGGTTATTCTGTTGCTGACTGAATTGTGAGAGTTGGTTAGTACTAAAAAATTCTTTGATCGCAGCCTGAAGCGGACGCGGGTTTAAAATCTGCATCGGAAGAGATGTCTCAGCTTCAATAGTAGACATCCGGTCCTGGATATTACGCTTCATGCGGGTCATACCAACGCGAACACGCTGTTGGAGCATTTCACCAAAGTACCGAACGCGACGGAAGCCAAGGTGGTCGATATCATCAGGCAACGCCGTAGCGTCATGGTTCATGACCACGATATTTTGGATAATTAATTTGATGTCTTCGGTCGAGATTGTTCGTTCATCAGTGGCTTTCTTGTCTATTGGGCGACCATACCGTTCGTTAAAGTGATGGCGACCAATTTCTGAGAGATCGTATCGTTCTGGGGCAAAAATTGAACGCACAAATTCACGGGCGGAATCTAGGGTAGCTAAATCACCATCACGCAAACGTTTGTAGACTTCAATAAATGAATCATCTGATGTTTTGGCGGGATCTTTGGCAATGGTAGCCTTCATGTATTCCTCACCACGCTCAATTCCCTTCATCATCTCGATCATGTCCTTTTCCTTGTCGATACCCATCACACGCAAAAGCGACGAGATCGGGAATTTCTTCTTGCGATCGATTTTGACATAGATAACGCCATCAGCATCAGATTCCATTTCAATCCAAGCACCACGCGCTGGGATGATTTTGGCACCAAACAGCGTACGACCCTTCACTTCGTTCGCCGTAAAGAAGATACCGTATGAACGAGCTAGCTGCGGCACGATTACACGCTCTACACCATTGATGATAAATGTTCCGTTTTCGGTCATAACCGGCATATCAGCGAGGAACATTTCCTGATCTTTTTCTGATTCAAAGGTCTTGTTCTTCAAAATCACCTGGGCACGCAGGGGCGCGTCGTAGGTTAGTTTATTTTCCTTGGCAAATTCCGGGGTGCACTTTGGTTCACCAAGCTCGTATTTCTTGAACCGTAGTTCAAATTTTTTCTCAGAGTAGTCAGTAATCGGTGAAAACTCAGTGAAAATTTCTTTCAGCGCTGTTCCGACAAACCACGTGAAAGATTCACGCTGTGGTTCAATCAAATCAGGCACTTCTATCATTGGTGCCGGAGCAATCGAAAAAATCTTTTTCGGCATTGCTCCGGTTGACGCGTAATCGTCGGCTTTAAATTGCATAAATACTGTTTTGATTACCGGTAAAAAATAGACATAAAAATCAAGACACCACTGGCGCTTTTTTATACTGTCTACTTTTTTACCCTATTAATATCGACATCACTACCCCTGTGATTTACCCCGCGATATATCTCCTCTAGCCATAACACAGTCGAGACCTGCTCACGTTTGTGCCGGGATTATAGCAGACAAGGATAAATCGCGCAACTCCAACCTATTGACATCCCTTTTGTCTAGTTGACAAACGTAAAGAATATTAGCTTAGCTATCAAGCTTAAATTAAATGTTCGGAGTAATCAAAATTCCTGTGTATCTACTGGAATCTTTCATTGCGGGAATAAAAGTAATTTTATAGTTGCTGTCTTTATCTGAAGTATTTGTTATCTCCATTAAACCTGCAATGTCTCTATTTTGATACATCTCATCGTTCGTCCCAACAAAAAAATCTTTTACTTGCCTATTTTTTGAGTTATATGTTACTAAAAGTTGAAACCCATTTTTTTCGAACGTCATATCCTCTTCAGAAGAATTCAACATTTGCTCATCACTTAACTTAAAAGATTTATTTGGAAGATTTATAGATTTAACAATTTCATCAACATTGAGTCCTACTAATGACGGCACATCAAAAACCAACTCAAGTTTATTTGACTGAACCAATTCCTGATTAGATGTAGGCTTTTCGTCATTATTTAAAATTACAGCTATAAAGACTACTAATAAAACACAGAACAATCCACTTAATAGTTTTCTATTTTTCATATTTTAATGCTCTTAAATTATATATTAAAAGTTTATTATTAATAGGTACCTAACTATGAAAACTGGATTTTCTCCTGAGGATACTCCTTAGGTTAATAGTTTAGAACTTCCATGTTTCCTTTTCGCCTTCAGTCACCACAGGTTCGGACACTCCCTCAATCCACTCTTTTGCTTCAGCTTCGTACTCCTTATCGGCAGCCATGGCTTTATATCCAGCTTCAAGGTTATCGTTATTTATGATTGATTGTTTGTTCCGCCATTTTTCTATCTCGGCGTGGTTACCGTTGAGCAATACTTCGGGTACGGGGTAGATTTTCTTTTTGTAGACCAGGGTCTCGGGTCGGGTGTAGGTTACACCTTCAGTTGCGCGGTCGTCTTCGAGGGAATCGAATGTTCCGAGTACGCCGGGGATTTGGCGCGAGACGCTGTCGATGATGGTGAGGGCCGGCAATTCACCACCCGTAAGAATATACTCCCCAACCGAAACTTCTTCCGCATTCAAGATTTCCCCAACGCGCGCATCAATGCCTTCGTACCTACCCGAAATCAAAACCAGGTGATCATACTCATCAGCCCACTGTTTCGCCAAGGTATTATTAAAGACCGTCCCTCGCGGAGACATAATGAGCGTCTTCACCTTCCCCTTTTTCAGTGCCGCCGTTTTCGTCCCCACTGCCTTTTGCCACGCCTTTAAAATTGGTTCCGCAATCATCACCATACCAGGCCCGCCACCATACGGTCGTTCGTCAACCTTCTTGTGTTTGTTTGTAGCAAAGTCGCGCGGGTTATAGTAACTCACATCAATTTGTTTCCCTTTCACCTTCGCCCCTTTCCCTTTCTCTACCTTTTGAGCACGGCCAAGCACACTAGCGTTGGTATACACCTTACAGACTTCCGGGAAAATAGAAATAATATGAAAATGCATAAAAGTTATCGGTTACGTTTTGTATGTAGGACAGTAATAATCTGAACTGTGTCTTTGGTAACTTGATATACTATAACAAATGGAACTTTTGATAAGGTGAGTACAAATACGTTATTAATTTTAATTCGTCGGCCTATGAGTGGTGATTCGGATATGGTTAACAACGCACTCTGAAAAATTAAAGTAAGTTCTGTAGATTTGGCATTCCCCCATTTTTCTGCAGTCTGCTCAGTAATACGCGCAATTGCCAAACATGATCGTTTACGCAGTATGATGTGGTGCATATTTTTCTAGCAGCGGAGTAAATACTTCGTCCATTGTGTATGCCCCTTTATCATTTTCCAAAATATCCCTAATCTCAGCCAATTCTTCTTCAGTGAATTGGAAGATATCATCTTCGACCGGAACAACTAAATGTGTAAACTCGGAAAAGACTGCCAATTGTTCCTCGACTGGTAAAGTTTTAATTTCAGCTACAATTGATTGCAACTTTGTCATATAAATACTATACCACAGATTGGTGGATTTACTACTTAGAAGTTGTCTTTGAATTTAGCGTAGGTATCAGAAGAACCGGTCATCATCGGCGATTGGTGCTCGTGAAATGGCGCCCAGATCATTTTGTCAGTTTCCTCGTTTGGCATTTCCAGCACCAACGTGGGGTCAATCAGACATTTAAAATAAAAGCCGAGCCAATGCGTGGCAACGCCATCGAGCGTACGGAACTTTTCCATATGACCCAAAAACTCATATTCGATTGGCTCTGTTCCGATTTCCTCTTGCATCTCGCGTTTTAAACACTCTTCAATAGTCTCACCATGATCAAGTCCCCCGCCAACACCCGGATCCCATTTCCCAATCTCGTCCCGCGCCCCCGGACCGCGCCTACGATACAAAATCTTCCCATTCCCATCATGACAAATCCCCGTAACAAATACCCCAACATAATCGATACCTTTTATCATAACTAGAAATGAATTTATAATTCAGCACGCAACCTCATCCACAACTTCCCCATCTGATTTTCACCGCTGCCATCTGCACCCGTGCCCCAATTGTAATCGGTATCGTAAACCTTTAGCAATTCTGCACCGCCGGTTTCAAGCAATACAGCACGCACGTCATCATGTTGTGCTAGTTTTGCGCGAAAGATTTCCTCCATCAGCAATAGCTTATCTACTGATTCATCAAGCATTCCTTGTTCTTTCGCCACTTGTGCTCGTCGCCAAGCCTCAAGGGGACTTGTCGCTTCACAAATATTTGCTCTGGCGGCTTCTTTCATTCGAAGTGCCTGATAGGCATGCTCGGCAGTTTTATACACAATTCCACGAACTTCCACTTCATGCGCAGAAAATGGCGACAAATACGTCCACCGCGTCTCCACAAAATTGATAGGTTCAACCATCCCAAAATCCTATCACACAAACTCCCATCAACGAAAGCTTCCATCCAAGCGAGCACCTAGCCTGTAGCGAACATCTGCAGGCGGTCGCCCAGCCAAAATTAAAACCAGACGGATGTCTGGCTTTAATTTTGCGACCGCCGAAGCCGTAGCAAAAATCTGGAGAGATTTTGCGGTCGCTGCAGGCTAGGTGCTCGCGCTTAAATCTTTAGGTCGTCGATAGCCTCATCGAGGGTTTTGGTAGTCTCCACCATCGGGTTATCTTCACGCATTGCTTCGCCCATTTCACGACTCATTCCCTTGCCTCCCTCTGGCTCATTGATCTTTAGATTCACGCGAGCATCGTGCTTCATACCAACTACTCGTAGTAAAGTACGAATAGCTTTGGCGGTGTTTCCACTGCGGCCAATAATCTTACCCATATCATCCGCGTGGACATCAAGGGTTAGTAACACACCCATCTCATCAACGGTTCGGTTAATTCGTACTGAATCAGGATTATCAACGAGAGCTTTAACTAACGTTTCGAGGAATTGTTGGTCTTCATTCATATCGGGTATTCTGAACTGTTATTGGATAAGCGGCCACAGTAATTAACTGGGGGCTGTAACTATAGTATAAACGAGCAAGTATAAGCGTCAACAGCGAGTCGGGCACAAGAGTACCGACTCGCTGTTCTAAATTAACCTGTATTAGGTGCTTTACGCAGCCGCTGGTTCCTTTGCAGGATTTTCCTCGGGGGTGGCTTCGGTTGCAACTTCTACTGGAGCTGCCTCTACTGAAGCGACCTCAACGGGCACCTCTTTGACAACTGGTACTGCCTCGACTGCTGCAGCTGTTTCAGCCGCTACTTTTTCTGCCTCGGCCGCTGCTTTCTCAGCTTCGATTGCTGCTACGCGATCTGCCTCAACTTTTGCTACCCGGTCGGCTTCGGCCTTTACTTTAGCCTCATCGATGATTGGTGACTTGCGTGGAAGCGCGTTTCGCTTCTTGGCGTCGATGATTTTCTTTGACACGAGCATGTTATGCACGGTATCTGAAGCCTGCACACCTTGAGCCAACCACTGCTTGGCCTTGTCTCCGTCGAGGTTAATAGTTCCCTGCTTTGGGTTATAGTTTCCGATTAAATCTACAATCTTGTTACTTTTTGTACTGGTTCGTTTATCAACAACTACCACGCGGTACGCGGGGTTGTTTTTTCGTCCGACTCGTTGTAATCGCATCATTAACATAGTGGCGCAAGAGTATCAGATATGTCCGATTTGGTCAATATGCCTGTCCCTGCTATACTCAAAATCATGCAAGAAACATACCAAGGGGTCATAATGATCCGCGGCAAAGGAACGGGATTTGTAAAGGTGCCGGATAGTGACGAAGATGTGGTGATTGAGCGCGAAAACCTAGGATTTGCCCTTGATGGGGATATTGTTGAAATTAAAATTAAACCGACTCCGGCCGGCAAGCGCCCCGAGGGCATCGTCACCAATATGGTGGAACGCTCGTTCCGCGAACTAATTGGCGTGGTCAAAGAAAAGGTCATCGGTACGAGTAAACAATTTTACTTTAGCCCAGACAACCATAGGATTCATGTCCGTCCGCTCCTCCCTACCGCTACGGCAAACGACCTTGATATGAAAGTCGCAGTGGAAATCAGTTCCTGGACTGATGCCAAAGCCGACCCCATCGCCACCATTATCGAAACCCTCGGACGGGCAGGCGATCACGAAACGGAAATGCAGGCGATTATCAGGTCGGGCGGGTTTACCAAATCATTCCCCGAGGTCGTCCAACAAGCCGCCCACGATTTGTACGAAAATCGTGAACAGATTTTTAAAGATGCAGTAGCTGATCCAAAACGACGTGATATGCGTGGCACTACGACCATGACCATCGACCCGGTTGACGCCAAAGATTTCGACGACGCCCTCTCATTCAAAAAAATGGATAACGGTAACTACGAGATCGGCATTCATATTGCCGACGTCTCACACTACGTGCGGGTTGGCGAAGTCCTAGATGACGAAGCTAAAGAACGTGGTACCTCGGTCTATTTGGTCGACCGGGTGATTCCGATGTTGCCCGAGGTCCTGAGTAACGACCTCTGTTCACTGCGGCCGAACGAGGACCGACTGGCGTTCTCCGCAGTCTTTGAAATTACCCCTGATGCCCAGGTAGTAAACGAGTGGTTCGGGCAGACAATTATCAATTCGGATAAACGTTTCGCCTACGAAGGCGCTCAGGAAGTGCTCGATAATGGCGCTGGTGAGTATTTCGAAGAACTAACGACTATGATGACCCTCGGGCGAATTCTCCGTAAACGGCGGTATGCGGCTGGTGCCATTGCCTTTGAACAACCAGAAGTTAAATTTGAATTAAATGAAGCTGGCAAGCCAATTCGCGCGTACAAGAAAGAACGCGTGGAGACCATGCTCATGATTGAAGATTTTATGCTGCTCGCCAATCAACACGTGGCTAAACATGTAGACACACTCGCCAAGCAATACCACCGCGATTTGGTCTACGTCTATCGTATTCACGACGTTCCTAATCCAGACAAAATTGAAGAACTCGCTATTTTCCTCCATGCCCTTGGGTACGAGTTTGAAACGAATAAAGGCGTAGTCAAAGCCGGCGAAATTAATCGCCTCCTCAAGGACATCGTCGGTACACCCGAAGAGAACCTCATCAAAACAGCCGCCATTCGTTCGATGGCCAAGGCGGTCTATTCAACCCGGAACATTGGTCACTTTGGGCTAGCGTTTAAATTCTACAGTCACTTTACGTCGCCAATTCGCCGGTACCCTGACCTCCTCGCCCACAGACTACTCCGTCAGCATCTCGATAACGTAAACCTCGGCAATGGAGCTGGTGCCAAGTACGAAGCCATGGCCGTTAAATCGTCACAACGTGAAGGCGAAGCCGTCAAAGCCGAACGTGACTCAATCAAATTCAAACAAGTAGAATTTATGGCCGGCAAAGTTGGTACTGAATTCCCGGCCATCATTACTGGTGTCACTGACTGGGGTGTCTATGTCCAAGAACAAGAAGCTCTGTGCGAAGGTATGGTCAAACTATCGAGCATCCGCGGCGACTTCTACGAACATCAAGCCACCAAGTATCAGATTCGTGGCCAACGAACAGGTAAAGTCTACCGTTTAGGTGACAGTGTCCGCGTCAAACTGGTCAAAGCCGACGCAGAAGAACGCCAATTAGATTTTGAAATGGTTGTTTAATGAAGAGAGAAAAGAGAATAAAGAAAATTGAAAAGAAGAACGAACAAAGTTTTAATCAGATTGAAAAGACGCAGTAAAGCAAATCCACTTACCATACTGGTGAGTGGATTTGTAATACTTTTACCTTTGTTTCGTCAGTAGTTGTATATGAAGTTTATGCAAAAATTATCGCGCTCGCTTGCTCGGAAAATGAGCTCGTTCTATCAGACAATTTCCCAGTCAGGCAAAATCAACCTGAACCACGACTACGCCACCCGCGGCCGCTTTTACTACTTTCCAGAGTTTTAGTTTTTTTCTAAACTATTTGATTAACTATTGTTACTTGTTGAAGTTCTCATCAACAGCATCCTGATGTCCATAGACTTTGGGAGTGTAGGTCATACTGTCTTCTTTGTACCATTCGATAATTCCCTGACTTTTGGCTTCTTGCGACAAAAAGAGAAACACATCGTAGCCGCTACACACATCAGATTCCTCACCAATACGTGATGATTCCTTGCGAGTTGGAAATTCCGCAGCGAACCAAATAATCAAACGAGCCAACGTCCCCATCCCTGCATTGTAGGCATTTATCAATATCGGTGCGAGAAACTGTGTCATAAACAACTGACTGTCTCCCCCAAAGTATTCGCGAGTAATGAGCTCAATTTCTGGTTTACAGGTAGTAGTAATATGCAGATATTCTTGTTCAACTAATCTGGCAGCGACTTTTGCTACATCAGCAACCGATTCAGGCAATTCACCATCACGTGAATGCTCTGCCCAAGTTTCTGGCATTAACTGCAAACAACTAAAAGCTTTTGATGATTCGTTAAAGGCATCTACATCTAAACGCGACTCAGTGACAGCGATGCCAATTATTTTCGACTCTAATTCGCCGCGTAGCGGTTGTGGAATATTAGGCAGTAAAAAATTTGCCTGTAGTTCAGCTATTATTTCAATTTCCTCTAAAATTACGGGCATATCCGGCTTTAGTAACTCTTTGTATTCAACAGTTGCCTTTTTAAAAGAGCCTGAATCTGATTCAGTAACGAGATGCTCAACATCACCAAAAGTTTCAGGGCCCGCCAAAGATTCAGGTTTATCAAAATCTGTCGCTCTTTTCAAATTATCCAAATCAATTTTTTCTGTATGATCTAGGACAGATTTACCTGCCACTAAGGCTACTACCCCAACGCCTAAAATCGCAATAGCATTTCGCCTGGTGATCTTTTCATTGGAGAGTTTTTCCATATCCAAAAGTATATCATCTCTGATTTGATTATCTTGAAACTGTACATTTTGGCGCGATATGTCATTATAAAAATGTTCCGCCCAAACAGATGAAAGGAGCTGGGGATGGGAAACGTTCTTAATCAACAACACGATCCACCAAGACTCTGGGAGATAAGACTATTTGGACACATCACGGATGTTGAAATAGCAGTCGAAGCAGTGATAGACAGCCAACAAGAGGTCTACTGCTCACACACTATCATGGTCGGAGACACTGACGAAACTGAAGACTTGGCGACGGCTGAAATTAGTCTCCGACTAAAGGACGAAACGATGATATTATTGGTGGAATCAATTCTTGACGACGACCACCAAAATGTCAGAATAATATACAACGGGGAGAAGAGACGTGACCTGTAAATATCTGCAGGACAGAAGCTTGGGCACACATTTTGGTACTAAACCGAAACGCCCAAGCTTTTATAATTTAGATTGAAATACAATCGAGTGATAATTTTAGAGGTTAGAGTAATACCAACGAGTACAGGTTCCAGAACTTTTGCCTAGGGAGGGCAAAAGTTGGAACGAAGTTCGACTGTTGGCTTCGGGGACTGAAGTTACTGTTTTGGAGTTGATGTTCCAGCGATTGGCTCTAGGAAAGAGCCCATCTAGAACAAAATTCGCCATTGTCGCTACGCTCTGTGGCTCATTTTATTTCGCTACCGCCACCGCCTCGTCAAACTTCACTGATAATAGTTTTGAGACACCGTCACTACCCATCGTCACTCCGTACAAAATACCGGCGCGGCTCATGGTTTCGCGATTGTGGGTGATGAGGATTAGTTGTGATTTTTGGGCTAATGCCGTAATCATATCGCCATAGCGGCGACTGTTGGCTTCGTCCAAGGCCGCATCTGTTTCATCGAGAATAATAAATAGTGGCGGGTTCACCTGACTCATGGCGAAAATGAGCGCGATTGACGTTAAGGCGCGTTCGCCGCCGGAAAGCATTTCGAGCCCTTTAACTCTCTTGTTGGGTAACGAGACATCAAGTTCGACTCCTTCTTGACTCCCCTCTTCATCTGCGGCGGTGACATCTCCGGTGACTTCATCTACAATTTTAGTCTTTGGCTTTACTCGCTTAAGCTCGGCCTTGCCTCCGCCGAACATCAGGACAAAAAACCTGTTGAACTCGGTACCAATTTTTTCAATCCCGGCCACAAACTGTTCATTTAATTGTTCATTTAATTCTACAATCAGCGCTTCCAATTTAGACACCGATTCTTCCAAATCAGCAATTTCTCGGGCGAGGAACGCGTCACGTTCTTCGGCGTCTTTGTATTCTTTGAGGACATCAACAGTAGTGCCGATACCCAATTCCTCGAGCCTGATTTTCAATTTTTCCAGTTGGCGCTGCCGCTCATGCTGGACACTACGGTCTTCATTTACAATGTTCTCTACTGAAGCGGCGACACCATCAACAATAATTTCAAAGTTGAAATACTGGGCGGCGGCACTTTGTATTAGCGACACCGCCTCTTGCAGTTCCCGTTTAAAATCTGTTCGGTCTCGTTCAAGCACAGCCAGTTCGCGATCAATTCGTTCAATTTCCACTTCTACCACTCGTTGTTCACCAACGATTGCAAACACGGCTCGTTCAGCATCACGACTACTCGTCGCTTCGGCTTCAATGGCCTTACGGACCGCATCATACGCCAATTGAGCAGTTGACTCGCGCGACTGGGCAGCGGCGTGCGTTTCTACCAATTCTGCTTGTTGGTGTGTGAGGGTAGTCAATTCGACTTCTTCAGCCTTGGTATCCTGAAGCTGCGTGGGTTCGGTGCGTTTGATAAAAATGCGCAGCGCATGGACAATGTCGGACAACGCTCGTTTGAGCTGATCTACGTCCTCACGCTTGATAGCTTTTTCTACATCTGATTCGATACTCGCCAGCATCTCTTCGTAAGACGCTACGGTAATGAATTGGGTGGCGGTAGTTGGTTTTTGCTGTTGCTTTTGAGCAATCCGATTTTTTAAATAGGTAACTTGGCCTTCAAGTTGACTAAGCGAACGCAACGCTATCTGCCGACTGGTCCGCGCCTGAGCCAGCGCTTCTTCGGCTTCGCTGACTTCAGTATTGCCTGATTTGTTTTCGGCTTGGCGGAGGATATTTTTTGCTTCGGACAATTTAACTGCTAAATCGTCACGCTTTTGCGCGGGGTTACGGCGAGCCGCTGTTAGTCTATCAACATGATGTGCGATATACGTATCTTCGCGCTTTAGATATTCGGCATAGATGGTTTTAAGTTCCGCTTGGACTTGGAGTGATTTTTCAACTCGAGCCACTTGTTTCTTTAAATACGCTAAATGCGGGGCGTGTTCACGGCGTAGGGACTGTACCTGTTCGATATTTTGTTTGGTCTTGTCTAACTTCTTCTCTGCTTCGTTCTTTTTATATTGATAGACTTTGAGTCCGAGGGCATCCTCGATCATTTCACGGCGCTCGCGACCGGTAGCGGACAAAATCCGATCAGCCTCGCCTTGGGAAATGATATGGTGGCCGGTAGACCCAATATTGGCAGCAGCAAGTAATTCCTGCACGTCCTTGAGACGAACTGAGGAATCATTAATCAAATATTCATTTTGCCCATCACGATGCACGACCCGTTCAATTTTAATCGTATCAAAATCAAGCGCAAATACCCGTTTAGTATTATCGAGCTCCACAATTACCGACGCTCGGTTTCCTCGCGACACCGATTCCGAACCACCCCAAATCAAATCTTCACCGCGTTTACCACGCAATGATTTTACCGACTGCTCACCGAGAACAAACCGGAACGCTTCGGCCACGTTACTCTTGCCCGAACCGTTAGGCCCTACAATCGAAGTAATCGGCGCCGAAAATTCCAACTCGCTTTTTTTAGCGAAGGATTTAAAGCCATTAATCGTAAGTTCCTGGAGGTACATCTTAACAATTACCAACAACCTGCGTTCCGTGAATAAACTGCGTACACATTTTTTTCACTGTCTGGCATTTCAGTATAGGTACAGGTAGTCACAAAACGTGAAAATTCTTCACCTACTGTAGTGATTAGTTTTGTCTCTACATTATGATGAGATAAAATTTTATATTGCGTACGGGTACTATTACTGGTATACACATACCCAGTATTAATTTTAGTTGAACCGATTTCACTCGGAAGTTTTGCTATAAAATCTGGCACCAATCCTAAAATATAGGTTCCGGGGCAAGGCTCAACAGCAGTGGAGGTGTAATCCGCTTCAGAACCGGCCCATTGCGGTCCTGTGGGAACTCCTCCTATTCCAGCAATACCACAACCAGGATCAGGATAGACACCGTTCTGCGCTTTATACAATTCAATCGCCACTTGCAGACTCTTGAGATCAGTTTGACGAATGTTATCTCGGGCAATTTTGCGAGACTCACCTAAACTGGCGTAGACGATAGTAGACAGGATGCCAATAATTCCAATGGCCACCATAAGCTCAACTAGGGTAAAACCAAAAATATTTTGTATATGTCTTTTTTTTCTCATAAATTTATCTACAAATAATACCACGAGTAGCAGCCATAACAGTTGATGATGACGCACCATCTACACCTGCATACCCACCCCATACACCATATGAAGCCAGGAAACGAGGATTCGGCGCAGCACAAGCATTATAGGGAGGCGCCGGACATAACACCGAGTCACAAACTGCAAATGGATGTTCGTCTGTTAAGGAATCGGTTTCAACAGTATTCCAAGCAATTAGTTTATAAACAGTACCAACTGCATTTACTGTATATGAATAGCCATTATCTGTACCTAGCGCTTTATCAGTAGGTAATCTATCAATAAATTCTGGAGCAAGCCCGACTATATAAGCATTAGGAGATTCAACCTCGGTTGACCAATTATCACCATTGGGGTTTGGTCCCATATCAGGATATGTTCCATTTTTTTTCTTATACGACTCAACGGCATTTTGCAGATTACGTAAATCTGACTGCCGTTCAACATCGCGTCCACGTTTACTCGCAGCGGCCATATTCGTCAAAACAATCGTAGATAAAATACCAATTATACTAATAGTCACCACCAACTCAAGTATTGTAAATCCCCGAACTTTAGAAAATCTCATTTTTAAATTATATCACAGCAAACTTTAAGTCCGCTTCTAGCAAGTTTATAATTTTATCTATAACTACCAGGTGTTACTAGGAAATTCATCTACTGAAACTAATCTAGAGACCAGCCTCTGGCCACAAGTCCACGTTCCGCCGCCACTTGTTCCGCTTCTTGCTTACTTTGACCTTCACCCTCAGCGATTTTCTCTGAGCGAAGAAAAACGCCGATAGTAAACACTCGGTCGTGATCGGGGCCTGACTGACCCAACATAGTGTAGGTTGGCGTAACTGATGCGTGTTCTTGAGCTAATTCCTGGAACCGACTCTTGGCATCTTGCCATAATTTTTTACGCACAATCTCGTCGGTTTTCGGAAACAGCTCCCGTGAAATAAACCCGCGTGCTATTTCAAATCCCTGATCCAAATACATCGCTCCGATAAAGGCCTCAAATACGTTAGCAAGAATGTACTGCCGCGCCCGTCCTTCGTCTTTGGCTTCGCCTTTACTCATCAGTAAATATTGATTGACTCCGAGAGCCTCGGCTGACGCGGAGAGCGATACGGTATTAACAAGAGCCGCTCGAATAGCCGTCAATTCCCCCTCGGGTTTATCGGGGTAGGCTTTAAACAGAAAATCAGTCACTACCAGTTCAAGGACTGCATCCCCCAAAAATTCCAACCGTTCATTATGGTCTTGGGTCGCCCCCCGGTGCTCGTTCAAATACGACCGATGAGTAATCGCCGATAGTAAAAGCTGCTTATCAATAAACGTCACCCCCACAATTGTTTCCAGTATCGCTAAATCCGCCTCAATAGTACGTGCATCCATATAATAAGTTAAAATTGTGTCCGATATAGAATTTCTAGAAATGAGTGCAATACAAGGCGTCCAAGGAAAATGTGACGAGCCGTACAGAACGTACGGTGAGGAGTATTTTACCGCCGGACAACGCAGTAGTGCGCCATTTATAGGAATTCTAGCACCTAAGTGCTCTTTCTGCTAACTAGCATGGTGATGGCCTTAGTCACAATCGGCAGAATATCCTCATAGAAATTGAGGTCGAGGATTTCCGCAACTTTGAACCACTGACCATCATCGAGCCCACCCTTTTGCTCCATTTGGATAGTGGTGTAGGGCGATTGGGCGAGGAAATAGTGGACTTGTTTACGTACTTTGCCTTTTTCGGGATGAGTGGCGATGTATTCATTATTCCCGAGTTCGGCTTCAATAGTGATGTCTAGTCCCATTTCTGACTTAAGTGAACGCCTGGCCCCAAATTCCAACTCCTCTCCTTCCTCTATTTTGCCTTTGGATAGTGTCCAGTGACCGAAAATATCGTGTACCAGAGCCAGATACATATAACCATCAGCTTCAGCATAGACCACAGCGCCCGCCAAGCGTTCAATCGGCATTTCATTAAACGGCACATCTTTCTTGCGTTTTTTGCCGATCTCTTCTTTACCAGGCTCACCAATTTCTTTGTACACCGCACCCAGTACGCCGTTTACAAACCGACTACTATTGTCCCCGCCAAATTGTTTAGCCAACTCAATAGCTTCATTAATCGCGACTTTAGCAGGTACTTCCTTACGATCAGAGAATAACAGCTCGTAGAGCCCGAGGCGTAGAATATTACGATCAACTGGTGAAATACGATCAATTGGCCACTCGGGCGCGGCTTTCTCAATTACTAAATCCAGCTCTGGCTGCTTGCCTAAAATACCCGAGAGTAAATTATCCATAAACGGACGATCAGTTTTGTTCGGGGCGAACTCTTCTATATTTCTATCTAAAACTTCTCCTACCGCCTTGCGGTCTATAGCATTTAAATCCCACTCAAAAAGTGATTGAAGAACGATACTGCGTGACAGATGTCTGTTGGCCATAAAATATAATGTACTAAACTACTACTGACGAGAGTATACCGCATTAAGAGCAAAGTGGTGAGTATTATCCACAAAAAACCGCACCGAGGTGCGGAATCTTTGTTACTTGGCCGTTTCTACTGGAGTAGTATCTGATGTACTGCCAGCCTGAGCACCAATCGCTTCTCGCTTGGCTGCCATTCGGTCAGCTCGTTCTTTGTGCTTGGCGGCTAGGTCAATCACTACGCGACCATTATAAAATCCACAATTTAGACACATGTGGTGTGGGCGGTGGTGACCACCACAGTTTTTACACACAGCCATTTCAGGACTCTTAAGAGCGTGATGTGACCGGCGATTGGCGGTGTGTGACCGCGTGTGACGCATTCGAATTACCATAGTGGCGCAACTATAGCAGATTGACAGAAAAACGCAACCATTTTGACGAAAGTAGAGGAAAACCCACACTCCAGTGATATCTGACTCTAGCATCCTTATACCACCATCTATATTTTGCGAAACGTCCTCGTTCCGAGCATTCTCGCTGTGGATGTTTCGCAGAATATGGCTGGCATCCAGGACTATCGTGAGGAGTTATTTTTAGGCATTGGAAAAGGCGGGGTGTAAAACCCGCCCTTTAGACCCAGCTTGCTATCTATTGATATTCTGCACCACTGACAGCACTGGTTTTGGTATTTGCTCGATCGGAGTAAAAAATTGACAGAACTTTTTCACTTCAACCTGCCCGCATTTCGTGCAAGTGATGGTCAACCTCCCTTCTTCAGTGTAGTTGTGTGGACGAGAACTGCGGTAGCGAACACAATCGCCACACGCAGAGATTTGGAGGGTTTCTTGGATCACTCTAAAATTAATCGCTGTAGACATCTGATTCCTGTCCCTACTTTGTTCAAAACTATCACCTTTGATAGTTACGCCCCTTGCGCTAACATCATTATACAACGAATTTGATATTTCCACAATACGTCACCCGATGCTCAGTGGATAACCCGTTTTGGGCGATAGCGGTGCGGTGGGCTAAAGTACCGTAGCCTTTATGTTGGGCAAAGTTGTAAGGAGCAAAAGCCGCTTTACTAGCAATCCGGCACATATACCGATCACGCGTCACCTTGGCCATAATCGACGCTAAACCAATCACCTTCTCCTTAGCATCCCCTTTGATAATCGTCTCTTGATGCACAAACTCAGCCGGCGCAGACAAAGACCCATCCAACTTCACCAGCACCTCACCCGGATCAAGTACGAGGTCTTGCCTCGTACTTTTGAGGGAGGCTAAGCCTCCCTCAAAATATAGTTTATTTTTACTTCCGCCTAGGCCTCGCCTAGGCAATTTTTCTATTTCTAGGAGGTTCGGCCTCCGGGAGATGACTTCGGCAAGTCCTTTGGCCATGGCTGCACGGATAACTACCGCAATTCCCTTTTTATCAATTGCTTTGGCTGTCGGCATCTGGACCGAATAGTACAACTTCCCCGCTGCCGCCAGTTCTAGGGCACGCGTAAATATCTCTTCGCGTTTACCAGCCGACAATTTCTTACTATCATTTACCCCAGGAATCAGCTCCCAATCAAAGTCATCAGGCACCAACACCACCCCCACCGAAACCGGCCCCGCTAATGGACCTCTACCAGCTTCGTCGATACCTATAATATATTTGTGTGTAGTTAGCATAATGGCAAGTGGCCCCCCTCCTTACAGGAGCTGTTAAAGTTATCGGTATTTATTTTCGCAAACTCAAAAAATACCGGGTAACTTCTTGCGAAAATCTCCCAGACTTTCTCACCAGCCTCATCCACCCCAATTATCCATTGCTGAATCATGCAATCATAGTAGCAGTTTTTACGTCTCCATAAAGGACCAACCTTCGTTTTTTAAAAGTCTTCAATAACTACTTGTTAAAACTTAATCAATGACCAGTCAGTCCCGACGGAGCGAGGTCGTCCCTCTGGGGAGACATTGCACAGCCGACTGGAGTTGGAGTCTGCCGCCCTTCTTGCGCCACAGCGCAGCGGCAGAATCAGTCGGCGAGCATAGTAAATTGCCCGTCGGGGCAATTATGCGTGTCTCCCTGGAGGGACGACCGAGCGGATGCTATAATGCCCCGATGAATGACTCCCCCACGACAATCCCATCAACCTTTGTCCACCTCCACGTTCACTCGCACTATACCCTCCTCGGTGCCGTGCCAACACCCAAAGAACTAGCAAAAGCAGCCAAAGAAGACGGGCAGACTGCACTCGCTATCACGGACGCTGGTGCCCTCTATGGAGCGATTGATTTTTACAAAGCTTGTACCAAGGAGGGGGTAAAACCGATTATCGGTCTCGACGCCTACCTCGCCCCCCGTACCAGATTTGATAAAGAAGCGATGATTGATAAGCCGCGAGCGCGACTGGTCTTGCTGGCTAAAACATTTGCTGGCTACCAAAACTTGATTCAGCTAGTGACTGATTCCAACGTCGAAGGCTTTTACTACAAACCCCGTCTCGATCAAGAATTAATTGCCAAATACGCCAAGGACTTAATCTGTATCATTCCGTCATTCGCCGGCGAAGTGGCCCAGGCGCTTAAAAATCACGATGCGGACAAAGCGGCCGAGCGGCTCGATTGGTACCGGGGGATTTTTGGTGATGATTGTTATCTTGAACTGACCCATCATCCAGAGATGTTCGATCATACTGAAAACCAAAAGAAAATTGTGGACCTGGCCCGGAGTACGAACACACCACTGGTCGCTGCCCATGATGTGTATTACCTCAAACCCGAAGATCGTATCGCCCGTGAGACAATGATGAAAATCCAAAATGGTGGCGTGGTTGACCTCACTAGCGACCAAGGAGTAAACGAGAATTTCAGTTTTATTACCCAAGCTACTGCCGCTGAAAAATTTAAAGACACCCCCGAAGCACTAACTAATACCATCAAAATTGCCGAGGCTTGTAACGTTGAAATTGAAATTGGAACGCATTGGTATTTTCCTGATTATATAATCAAGTCCGGACGTACGCCGGATGATGAATTGCAAGTCACTGCCTACGCTGGTGTGTCTTGGCGTGGACTGGCGCTCGAAAACCCAGAGGTAAAAACTCGCCTCGATTACGAATTAGAAGTCATTAAAAACAAAGGCTACGCAAAATACTTTCTCGTAGTGGGTGACTTGTTACGTGAGTCACGTGAGCGTGGCATTTTAACTACTATTCGTGGTTCAGTGGCGGGCTCGCTTACAACCTACGTCCTTGGTATTACTAACGTGGATCCGCTCGAATACAAACTCCCGTTTGAGCGATTCCTTAACCCCGAGCGGCCATCAGCGCCCGACATCGACATGGACTTTGCTGATAATAGACGAGATGAAATTATTGAATACGCAAAAACTAAATACGGCGCAGACAAAGTAGCTCAGATTGGAACATTTGGTACGATGATGGCTCGCGCTGCAGTGCGTGATGTCGCTCGCGCCTTGGGGCACCCCTACGTCGTAGGTGATCGCATTGCGAAATTAATCCCGATGGGTAGCCAGGGATTTGCCATGACAATCAAAAGAGCCCTCGAGATTGAACCAGATCTGGCGAAATTATATAAATCCGATTCTGAATCACGTGAAGTTCTTGACCTCGCGAAACAGATTGAGGGGAGGGTTCGTCACCTGGGTGTTCATGCGGCCGGTGTTGTGATTGCTCCCTATCCCCTGTCGCAATTTGTCCCCATTCAACCCGACTCAAAAACGGGTAAATTTGTGACTCAATACGAAATGAAATCTGTTGGTGAAGACGGCGTCGGGTTGCTCAAGTTCGACTTTCTCGGTATAAAAAACCTGTCCATTTTGGCTGATGCTGTTAAACGAGTGAAAGCCATTCGTGATATTACTGTCGACATCGAAAACATTCCACTTGATGACAAAAAAACTTTTTCTATTTTGGCGGCCGGTCAGACAATGGGACTGTTCCAGTTAAATGGTTCAGGCATGACATCGTTTTTAAAACAACTCAAGCCCACCAGCATTCACGACATCAACGCGATGGTGGCCCTCTACCGACCAGGACCAATGGAATCAATCCCCCAGTACATCGAGCGCAAACACAATCCTAATCTAGTAACATTCCTCGATCCCCGCATGGAAACTATCCTCGATCGTTCCTATGGCGTCATCACCTACCAGGACGACGTTATGGCTATCGCTCGCGAATTAGCTGGCTACAGCTGGCTCGAAGCCGACATGTTGCGTAAAGCGATGGGCAAGAAAATTCCTGAGGTAATGGAAGCCGAAAAAGACAAGCTTCTGACTGGTTTCCGTGATTTTGGCAAGCTGTCCCCAAACGCCGGTGACAAATTATGGAAATTAATTGAACCATTTGCCGCTTACGGATTCAACAAAGCGCACGCGGCGTCCTACGGGCGCGTCGCCTACCAAACCGCCTACATGAAAGCTAACTACGCCGTTGAATACATGAGCGCGGTCCTGACTGCGGACGCCGGCGACGTGGAAAAAATTTCCGAAATTATCAGCGAGTGTGAACGTATGGGTGTCGAGGTCTTGCCTCCCCACATCAATGAATCATTCGCAGACTTCACCGTAGTCCCTTTGCAGAATCATTCGACCTTGAATTCGAATTTTTCACAAGGTATGCAAGGCGGCGGTGAGTACCGCAGTGAGCCGTACCAGGCGTACGGTGAACAAGGAACGGAACCGGCAACGCAGCAGACCGCCGGGAAAAATTTGAAGAACGGTCGAATTAGATTTGGGCTGACAACTATTAAGAATTTTGGGGAGGGCATAAGTGACGCCATCACTTTAGAGAGAAAAACAAATGGTAAGTTCAAATCTCTCCAAGATTTTCTCACCCGAATCAAAAATCGCAACTTAAATAAAAAATCACTTGAGGCTTTGATCATGGTTGGTGCTTTTGATGCCTTTGGGACTCGTGGACACCTGCTGGCGAACGTCGATTTAATGCTGGCTTTTAACCGCGAGCAGTTAATTGCGGCCGAATCCGCCCAAGATTCATTGTTCGGGTTCGGTGGCGACAACTCTGTAAACGATCTTAACCTCATTTTTGCCACTGATGCCACTACTGCCCAAAAACTCATTTGGGAAAAAGACCTGCTCGGAGTCTATGTATCAGGCCACCCCCTAGATGACTTTGTTGAAGAATTAGCCAAACGGACCCGCATCGGTAGTATCAGACAGGATGTTGCTAGTGGTGATGGCCTCGCTATCGCCCGCCTCAAAACCGAAATCAAAACTGCCGGTATGATAGCGAGTGTCCGCGAACTTCTCACCAAAAAAGGCGACAAGATGGCTTTTATACTACTTGCTGACCAAAAAGACCAAATTGAAATGGTCGCCTTCCCCGAAGTCTACGCCGAACAAAAAGACCTCCTAATTCCCGGCACCTGCCTCGCCATCAAAGGCAAACTAAGCATGAGAAACGACGAACCCTCAATTATGCTCGACCGGGTGAAGATGCTTACTGTCGTCAGTGGTATTGCTTAATCTTATATAATGTGTTATAAAATTGAGGGGCAGAGTAAGCCTGAATAGAAACAAGGGACGAAGTTAGATGCAAAATGACAGCACTATAACAGTAGAGGTGACCAGTGTACCAAAACCAGGTTGTCTCTACCCAAGGACAACGACGGCGTTCGCTGACACCTTGCGCTATGCACGGCGAGGGCTGAGTTCGGAAGTTTCAGGATTCACAGTTCCTGAACACCACAAGCAGGCGCTTGTTGAAACGATTGCTTTCTTGATCAAAGTCAAAGACAATTGCGAGCGGGTACAAACACACCACACGCCTGATTTCACTGGTGCAACCACACCGATGAGCAATGCAATCCGTCAGATGTTTTGGATGCACCAAATCAGATGCGCCCTGAACGAAAGCCAAACAAGTTTCAATGCAAACTTTTTTCCTGCTTCCCTACCCTGGATGCAAAGAAAGCTGGATGCGCTGCAAACACCGACACACGAAAACGTCTCGCAGGCACAAGATTTTTTGAAGGCCTGGAGGCACCTCGTCCTACACTGAACCATCGCCCCGCGCCAAGTCTATCTGGCGCGGGGTTAATCGTTTCTAATTGACCAATCCCCCCACCCGCGCTAGGATAGAGTTTCAGAGATTGTGGTGGCTACCAACCACCAGCTCGACAGAGCGTCATCAGCCTAATCTGAATCATAAAGAGCAGAGCGAGGATACTCGCCTGAAGCCCGGTGGAACCGCGTTAGAGACTATCGTCTCAATCGTCCGAGCGAACACACGACTTTTCGTGTAGTCGCTCGGGCGATTGTTTTTTATTAGAAAAACCTCAATCTTAGGGGTTTAACCCCTAAGATTCTTAAAGATTTACTATATGGAAAATACACTACAAAATAAACGGCATACTTTGGCCCACCTCCTTGGGGCGGCGGTGTTGCAGCAGTACCCGCATGCCAAACTGACGCTTGGTCCGGCGATTGATAACGGATTTTACTACGACATTGATTTTTCGGACGGACCAGCGCTAGGCGATGATGGACTCAAGGACGTACAGAAGTCGATGAAGAAACTCCTCAATACCTGGACTGAATTTTCACACCGCGAAGTCTCTGTTGACGAAGCGCGTAAGATCTACGCCGATAATCAGTACAAGCTGGAACTTGTTAACGAAATTGCTGCCCGGGGTGAAACAATTACTCTCTACACCTGCGGTACTTTTACCGACCTCTGTCGCGGTGGGCATTGTGACAATCCTAAAGCTGAACTCGACACCGATGCGTTCAAGCTGGATAAAATCGCCGGTGCCTACTGGCGCGGCGACGAAAAAAATCCGATGCTGTCGCGCGTGTACGGTCTCGCTTTTGATACACCGGCCGAGTTAGAAAAATACCAATTTCAAATCGAAGAAGCCAAAAAACGCGACCACCGCAAGCTCGGTAAAGAACTCGATTTGTTTACTTTTTCTGATATGGTCGGCAGCGGCATGCCGCTGTTTACCCCCCGCGGAAATATTGTACGCAACGGTATCATTAACTACTCACGTGAATTAAACGACCGGCTCGGATTTGGTGAAGTCCATACTCCAAACATTAACAAAGCTGAACTATTTAAATGTTCCGGCCACTACGACCAATACAAAGACGATATGTTATCTGTTAGGTCACAATACGTAGAAGATGAAATGTTCATGAAGCCAATGAACTGTCCACAACACACCCAAATTTTTGACGCCAGGCCACGTAGCTACCGTGACTTACCGATTCGTTATTCTGATTTTGCCAATCTATACCGCGACGAGAGACCTGGTGAACTGTCGGGATTAACTAGACTGCGAGCCTTTGCCCAAGACGACGGTCATATTTTCTGTCGTGAATCCCAAGTCCAAGATGAAGTAGTAGCCGTACTGGCCGTTATCAAAGAAGCACTCGCTACCTATGGCATTGGCTACTGGATCCGATTATCTCTGCGCGACCCAGAGAACAAAGAAAAATATCTGGGTGACGATGCGTCTTGGGAACGTTCTGAGTCTGAACTACGCCAAGTCGTCGAAAAAGCTGGCGTTGATTTCAAAGCCGTAACCGGTGAAGCAGCTTTCTATGGACCAAAACTGGACATCATGGCTGTTGATGCTCTCGGCCGACAATGGCAAATTTCAACGATCCAAGTCGATCGAGTCCAACCCGAACGATTTTACCTTACCTGTATTAATGAAAAAGGAGAGAAAGAACGAGTCGTTATGATACACCGCGCTCTGATTGGTTCACCTGACCGTTTCCTCGGCATCTTAATTGAACATTATGGTGGCAGCTTCCCTCTCTGGCTGGCTCCGGAACAGGTGCGAATTGTTCCCGTAAACGACGCTCACAACGAATACGCGGCGGGAGTCGGAACGATCCTCAAAGCGGCGGGATTGCGAGTAACTGTCGACGACGAAAATGACTCAATGGGTAAGAAGATTCGTAAAGCCAAAAACGACCGCCTCCCTTATTTCATCGTGATTGGTGATAAAGAAGTCGAAGGTAACACCGTCACCCTCGAACACCGCGACGGCACGTCAGAAAGTATCCCCCTCACGGACCTCGCCCCCAGACTCGTTTCAGAAGTTATCATAAAAAAAATATAACGGATACAATCACACAAAAACCGCCAGACATTGCCTGGCGGTTTTTGTTTATTTTGGCTCGACTTCTTAATATTCGTTAAAATTATACAGATGCGAGGCGTGCAAGGAAATGGGAGTGAGCCGTACTTACGTTTCTTACAGAAGCTGTTTAGGTTGTCGCTCTTTTTTTCAAAAGAGCTGGCAACCTCTTGCGAAAGTCCACTGGACTTTCTCACGGTGAACCTCTCATTTACCGCAGCACAACGAAGCAGGTGTAAATTTTTACGGATATTACGCGACGAGAGCAGCGAGTCGTTCTTGCGATAGTACCACCCACCCATCCTCAGTTGGATAACTAGCCTTAGCGTTAGCAAATACTGTTGCAGTAACAGAATCAACTGTTGTTGCATCAGTCATGGCTGCCAATGCGGCTAGCGCATCAGCTGATAGTAGGACATTAGCAGCATGTGCTAGTTTCTCGATATCAGCTACTTCGGTTGCCACTGCAGCCGCGTAACCAACTACAGCTGTACTAGATAATACTGGCGCTACAGTCTGATGAAAATCAGGTGTACCAGTAGATTTCGGAGTAAAGAGTGAAGGTGCAATAATGTCTGAAGTAACTGTACCAGCAGCTGCTAGCGCAAGGGTGTCGCCACCTTTTCGTACAACTAGGACGTAGGCAAGGTATAAGGCCCAGAGAGCGAGCAAACCATAGAATACAAACGTCAGGAATGGTCCAGCTTCAAATCCAGTGTATGGCACCTGTGTCAAAGAAATTCCTGACACTAATGGCTGTTGATCACGAATCTGTGATACAACGATGGCATTTTCCACGTCAACTTCTACTTTACAATCTCGGTCACGACTACCACGTTCTGCCGTTAGGGTGTAGGTAGTATCTTCGTCAGGACGGAGAGTGATTTCACCATCGTAGAGATCTTTCTTGTCACTACTACTGCGACCATCGGTCGTAATCAGAGTCTTGCCGTGATTGTCTTTTAGAGTCACTTCGGTTGCTCGTGATGTGTCCCATTTGATAGTGACGCGTTCACCAAGAGAAATATTCTTGTCTGAAATTGATAGCTTACATGATGGGTTAGAAGACCCTCCACCTCCGCCACCGCCGCCGTTATTTTCGTTAACGTTTACGGCTACCGGACAGTTGATTGTTTGACTACCTTTTGTCGCAGTCAACACATAGGTGATATCTGAACGTGGTGAAACTATGGCTGATCCATCAAGACGAGCTGAACCGTCAGGATTAAAAGGACTCACACCATTATCAATACTCACCCGAGTAACTCCCGTTGTATTCCAAGTCAGAGTTGTACTATCACCTTCGTTAATTGAAGCTGGATTAGCACTAAATGAGACGTTATCTGCACAAGAAATGTTCGTGTTGTTTTGTGGAGCAACAATTACTTTTACTTTACAACTGTTGTCAATATCTCCATCTGCATCACGTGCCGTCAGGATAAATTCAGTAGTTGCAGTAACATTAACTTCACGAGAACCATCAACCGCAACTGTTCCAACAAGTGCTGTTGGGGCAATTGAAACTTGGGTAGCGCGAGAAGTATTCCAGTACAAAGCCACTGATCCACCGCCATACGGTAATGAAGTATCTGACGCTGTAAATGAATCACACTTTGGTACAGTATCAACTGGAACATTTGTGACGGTTACAGTTTCAGGACAAGTATCTGTCCGACCATTAGTACCAAACGCAGTCAAATTGTAGGTAGTAGTAGTTAATGGAGTGACAGTTATTGAACCATCAGCCGCTTTTTCACCAATACCGTTATCAATTCCTACAATACTCGCATTTGAAGTCATCCACCTAAGGGTACTACTCTGTCCTTTTTTAATACTACTAGAAGAAGCAGTAAACGAATCACAAGTTGGAGCAGGTGTCACCACTGGTGAGACGGTAACTTTAGCAGAACAAGTGTCCGTTACTCCTGCAGCATTTTTTGCCGTCAAGAGATAAGTCGTTGTCACTGTTGGAGTCACTACCTTTGAACCATCAACAGTAAGTGGACCGGTAACACCACTGATAGTAACGTTAGTTACGTTGGTAGTTTTCCAGACCAGGGTTGCACTATTCCCTTTCACAATCGAAACAGGAGCAGCAGTAAATTCATCACAAGTTGGAATCACTACAGTAGGAGGTACCACCGTCACTTTTACAGTACAAATATCTGTAACGCCAGCAACATTTTTTGCAGTCAGGGTGTAGGTAGTTGTTTGAGCTGGAGAAACTGATTTCGAACCATCTACAGCTAGTGCTCCAGTAATACCACTGATAGTGATACTAGTAGCATTAGTAGTTGTCCAAGACAGGACCGAACTACTTCCTGCCTTAATACTTAATGGCGCAGCTGTAAATGAGTCACAGGTTGATAGTGGAGCTGGAGTTGCAACTTTTACGGCAACTACACAACTCTTTTGTCCAACACTATTAGATAGATTTAGAGTATAGGTTTTACTCGCTGTTACGTTAACATTTAATGTTCCATCACCAGCAACTGATTGACCATTTAGAGTCGCATTTGTTGCATTGGTTGTGTCCCACGCAAGCTTCACGCTTCCGCCCCCAACAGGTAATGAGGCAGGAGTAGCTGTGAATGATTCACATCGAGGAGCTTCGATAACTCGACGAGTTACTCGAACTTCTTTCACACAAGTTCCTCCGGCTGTCTGTCCCGTAAAGACGAAACGACTGTAATTAGCTGCAGTAAAGGTATAGGTTTTTTGACCCACTGCTTGTACGGGATAATCATTAACTTTAAATGTTCCGTTTGATGGCGTACCTTTCCACGAAATTGTGTACTGATCCCCACTATTAACAACACTTATATTAGTAGAAATATTACAGGTGGGTGCAGGCACAGAATTTCCGCCGCCAGTACTTCCGCCTGTTGTACCTCCGGTCGATCCTCCAGTTGTGCCGCCTCCTGTCGTTCCTCCACCACAGTCAGTACAACCTGTACCACCTCCGCCAGTTACTTGAGCTGAAGCAAAATTAGATACTGAAAAAACAACAACAAAAAACATTGCTATAAATACTGTCGTGAGACTGATTTTCTGAATAGTCATAATAAAGTGATTATTAAATAATATATACCTATACCGAATTTCTTCGGATTAAAGAAATCGTTTCATTAACGTAAACGATTGCTCAGAATCCGCTTTGATTCTTGAGTTTTGGGAGGACGAACGCTGAATCGTCGTCCTCCCTGTGTCAGTCAGTAGGAATCCAATGTGGTTGCCACCGACCATCAATGCGATGGTTGAAGAACTGATGCCCTTCAACGACCACCGATTGATAGTCCCAATGGGCTTTGCCGTCCGTTCCAATGAAACAGACGCCATTATTTCCGGTCGGAGTGATGTGTACTGCCCGTGGGTCCTGACACGAAATCCGTTCGTGTTCACCGTCGGCAGGGCCGACGATGCAATACGCCACTTCCCAGATGGGAACCTGCTGCCCGTTCAAGACTGCAGTCGGCTGACCACAGTTGACTTGCCCTGTGCAGTCAGCAAGTGCCGGAGCACCGCCAACGAAGGCAGCTGCGGCGGTAATGGCCGAGGCCATGAAGAAATTACGTGCCGTCATATCGGCCTCCATTTAGACACATTGGTCCAGGTTTCAAGGAACTCCTCACTTCACGCAAAGAGCTTATTTGAAACTAGTCTATCATAATGACATGCATTTGTCAATACTTAAGCCATGTTGTCAAACAGATAAAGGGCGGTAGGGAACGATGTTCCTACCCGCCCCTTTTGATGCTTCAGCCGTCAATTGACCCAGGACCGTTTCCAATAAATCCCGAATCGGTGGGCGCAGTTGACGGATGCTCCGTAACCACTTCACCCGGGCGAATAGTCACCTGACCATCGTCCTCGACAAGGTCTGAATCCGTCCACCCGTCGACGAATGGCTCACTGTTGTTGTCCCCTCCGGTCCTTGGCATGGGTCCGCAGTTGACGTCAGTCTCCTGCCCTGCGAGGGTCAGGTACGGACCTTTCCGCCCAACAGTCCAGTGTGGACCGTCGTTGATGTAAAGCGTTAAGGCATCGCAGACTTGTCCTTTCGGGAATGTATGGCTCCCGAATTGAGACGAGGTCACCGTGACCTGCCCCGCCTGTTCGCTGGCTGTGATCATGTCGGGCAACGGCAACGGTGTATTTTGCACCGGCACGCATCCTGCCACTACTGCTGCCAGTATTAGGGCAGCCACGACTTTCAAAAAGTTCCGCATCTTTTGTCCTTTCACTGACATTTTGGCCCACTTGAGCCGGTTTCTTACAAATATTCTTCCAACACAATATCATACTACCTCTTATTTGTCAAGCAAAATGGAGGTAGTATTTCGTCAATTCTCTTGTTTATAAGGCTTTTAGATCAACTTCGTACTCTGCAAACTGGCTTCGACAATATAACGATCGTCAGTGGAGCCGAAGCTGTTGCAAGTAGCAAGCGTCAGACGCTTCCCTTTACCGGCCACGGGGATGGTGAGGCCGGAGGCCTTGGCCTTGTAGACCTTTTCAACCCGGTAGGTATAGGTAGCCTCCGGTGAACCAACAGTGATAGTGTCACCCCATTTGAGGTTTTGAATGCCGTTTAGCGCCTGGAAGTTCTTGTTATGGACCGTTGGGAGGTAACTGGAATGGCCCAAAATAAAGATATTTCCCTCTTCATTTAGGGTCGCTGAATCAGGGTGGCGAACAACACCTTTGAGCAAAGCGGCATCAAGTGAGGCAATCGATTTCGAAGCCGGATTAAGCACCGTAACGGTGCGCCCCAGTGCGTCGATAGTGAGTGACTGTGGTAGGACGGCTCCGGCACTCTGTACCGCACTTGCTCCTTCCTCTTTTTTAGGGGTGATGGTGTCGGTTGTGGTTGCTGGCCGCACCTGTGGCGCCTCAGCTGTTGGTGCTACGGCTGGCGTTTCGGCTCGTACCTCGGGAGTTTTAGGTACCACCACCGCTTTATCGGTCACTGGTTCAGGTAATATATCAAACGCCGCAAAGACTGCGTAGGTTAGGGTGAAAATAAGAAAAAACGTACCCAAAAAGGCAACTTTTCGTTCCATTGCACGATCGAGGGCGGAAATGAGTGAAAACATAATGGAACTATAGTAGCATAATCAACGGTTTTGTCAAGGTTACAACGAAATCCCTGTCCTTGCGAAAGTTCATTTTTGTGTTATTGACAAACGCAATCTGTCATGGTAGGGTCGATTGTATTATGCAAACAATAACACCAGAGCAAAAAACAAAAAAAGACAGTATTTTAAAAACATTAGCTGTTGGAGGGTTTATTGGACTGATTGTTATTATTGCCTGGCTCGGCATGCAGCTAGTGAATGTGTTACCAAATGCGCTTACCTCACTCGCCTCAATTGCTGACACGGTCTACAATTATGAAGAAGTTGTGATTGAAGTAAACAGTAGTAAAGAAACGGCCACAGCCGGTGAATCATTTGGTCTGACCTGGAATGTCCCCCGCACTCCGGGTGATTTCACGTTTACCTATGACTGTACTGACGGGGTGGCGGTAGATGTACGCACCATTGGCGGGACCGTTGAATCGGTTGAGTGTGATAGCGAAAAAAATCTCGGGAACGTCAGCGGGATTGATATCCAAATTAGTTCAGAAAAAGAACGGTCGGTCGAAGTCCCCTACTCTGTGGCCTTTATTCCTAGTAATGACCTCAATGCGGTAGCTGTGACCGACAGTTCAATTACGGTAGAAAACAAAAAGATTACTGACGGTGTGGCTATGGCGACAACCAGCACACCCGTCGTCACTCCCCCGGTCGTTGCAGTAACGCCAAAGCCTGTAGTTACCCCAACTCCCCCAGCAAAGCCAGTTGTAGCCAAGCCAAAGCCCGTGGCCCCAAAGCCAGTAGCCACCCCAACCTACACCTACGCTATTCCTGTAAGCAACCCTAATGGCTTCACCGATATTGCTACCAAATTGGTTAATGTTGGTACACTCGCAGGAGGTAAATTTACCAACACCCTCGTCGATAACGACAACGGTGGCGCTATCTTGTTTGAGATCAAGAACATTGGTACTAAAACGTCAGAATCATTTACGTACACGATTACTCTCCCTAACGGCACCACCTACACGTCACCCGTGCAGACTGCCCTTAAGCCAAACGAACGCGTGACCGCAGCAGCCGGCTTTGATGTCTCTAACATGATCGGAGTAAAATCATTTAGTGTCTCAGTCAATAGTCGAAACGAAACCATCAACACCAACAACGCCTTCACCGGCAACGTAACCATCGTCGACTAATCCCCCACTCCCCCGCTCGACCACCCAAAACCCCGCGATACATTCGCGGGGTTTTGGTATGCACCTTTATGACTCTTCTGGATTGCCGCACTTCGTTCGCAAAGACGAACGTTGCCGTTGGTCTGACTCCAGAATCTAAATCAGATTTTGAGTGCAGCTTTTTTTACAAGAGTGAATGAAATGTACAGCACGCAAAGCTAATCGCGATCACAAATCGTCAGATACGAGGCGCGACTACGAGAGCTGATGAGCCGTACTTAACGTACTGTGAATCTGCGAACGAAGGAAGCAACAAAGTAGCTGGGGATTTTGGCGCGATTAGATGTCGAGGGTGGCCATCTTGGCGTTAGACTGAATGAACGACTTCCGACTCGGCACATCCGTTCCCATCAGCACATCAAATACCTTATCGGCCATAATACCGTCTTCAATTGTCACTTGCTTCAAGATTCGATTTTGTGGATTCATGGTTGTCTCCCATAGTTCCTCGGGGTTCATTTCACCAAGACCTTTGTATCGTTGGATTTTGGCTCGACCTGGTTTTTTAGTGGCAGCAGCGGTCTCTTCGACTTCCTCCTCTTCTTCGGTCTCGTCTTCGGTTACGACATCAATGCTCGGGTCTTCGCCCATTGATTTTAGGACATCAGCTTTTTCCTGATCTGAATACGCATACTGAATGTCTTTACCTTTCTGGATTTTATACAGTGGTGGTTGAGCGATGTAGATGTAGCCGGCTTCAATCAGGGGTTTAAAGTAGCGGTAAAAGAGCGTGAGTAGCAGTGTCCGAATGTGGGCACCGTCAACGTCGGCATCAGTCGCGATAATGACTTTGTGGTAACGGAGTTTCTCGATATCAAACACATCTCCAATCGCCGTCCCCATCGCAATCACCAGGTTCTTGATTTGTTCTGACGCCAACATCTTATCAATCCGGGCTCGTTCAACGTTGAGGATTTTACCACGCAGTGGCAAAATCGCCTGCGTCTTGCGGTCACGCCCCATTTTCGCACTATTATGTACAAAAACCCCAGAGGCGAGAGCGAAATTATGTGTGTCAGGGACCTCGAAATCGTAAACATCCATAGTCTCACCCAGGTCCTGCACCGACACTACTTTATGGTTGTGCAAAATGGCCGCTTCTTTTAGCGCCTTAATGTCGCCATTAAAGAAACGGTTTGCAACGGTGCTTGGCTTGATAAGACTTCTATCTTTAGATTCTTTTCGTATAGATTCGTACCGATCAAGATCCACTTGTCCAGTCTCTTCATAAACCTTATGTAGCACCGAAAGCATTTTATGTAGATACGTTTGGTTATACGCTTGTTTACGCTTTGCTCTAAATTCATCAGTCCACTGTGCTGCGGTAGTATCGCTTCGCCAGTCCTTTAGAGTCTGATCTTCCCACTGCTTCCGTGCAAGCACACTAAGCTCTAACTTGAGTTGGGGATTTTTTTCAAAAAAGTCCTGCGTTCGTTTTGATTGCGCTTGGCGATTTTTATCATCACTCCAATACTTTTGCTGCGCATCATTTAGTCGAGCGTTAGATTCATTTCGATATTCCTCATTGGAATGGTAGAACTCTAAAAACTTATCAACCATAAATTCTTTATACTCCGCCTTCTCCCACTGCTTCTTGGCTCGATCAGAAAGCATAGCTTTCATCTCTGGAGTGGACATAATCTCACTAATTTTCTGTCGGTATAGGGGGGCCTGGTGGGCATCGCGGGCTTTTTGTTTTGCTTGGTCAGTATGGAGGGTAACCGCAACATGCTCACGATGTAACCTAAGGTGCGCTTCTTTTGAGAGTGATGCCAGATTATCTGGATTGTTATTTAGTTTATTGAAGTCACGATGATGGATATGGTCTCCTTCATTTTTCACATAGTGGCCTCTGTCCTGATTAAAACGATCGGCAAGCAAATGAGTAAAGCGCCAGTAGTTCTCTACCGGATCGAACACCATTTCATAACCCTCAATCGTAATTCGTCCACCCATTTTAGAGTGTTGCCGGTACAGAGGCATCAGCGAACTGCCTGCAGAAAGGTCGCGCGCAGCCAGGTACGTACCGTCACGCAACATAAATCTGTGGTCTGGGGTACAGACTATTTCTGCGGAATTATCCAGGGTAACTTTTACAACATTGGCTGCGTGTTTGGTAATACGCGGATGCAATACATCACCCACAGCCACTTTTCCGTTGTTATCTATGGTGTAACAATGATGCTTTTTACCTTGATTGTGTTCTGCCAGAATATCTTTGAGAGACAAGTTTCGACCATCAAGTAACGCAATTTCTGTGTCGCCAGAGAAACATCCTCCGGCGGAATCTCCTTCCACGATAAATATTTCTGAGTCACTCGGTTTTTTACTTTGACAGTCGGCCAGTTTACCCGGTAATGACATGCCTTCGAGCATGCCCTTACGGAGCACACTGTCTTTGGCGGCCTTGGCGGCTTTGCGGGCCTTCACGGCAATCACTACTTTGTTAATAATAGCTTTGGCATCATCGGGATTTTCTTCGAGATAGGTATTGAACGCTTCACCAAAGACTGATTCGACGGCACCGCGAGCTTCAACTGATCCGAGCTTGGCTTTAGTCTGACCCTCAAATTGAATCTCGGGCATCTTGACTGAGACCACGGCTGTAATACCTTCGAGCACATCGTCGCCCGTGAAGCCAGCATCTTTGTCTTTGACGCTAAAGAAGTTATTTTTCTTGGCGTAGTTATTGAGGGTTCGGGTCAACGCGGTTTTAAACCCAGTGATGTGGGTTCCGTGTTCCGGGTTGTAGATATTATTCGCAAAGGCTGATATACGAGATGAGATATCGTCGACGTATTGCAGAGCTACTTCAACCGACAATACCATAGCGTCGTAGTCATTTTTCTCGACGTAGAAGATATTTTTGTGAACTGGTTTTTGGTACTGGTTGTTGAAAGCAACGAGTGACCGCAAACCGCCTTCGAAATAGAAATGCTGGTGTGGTACCTCGAGTCGCTCGTCAGTTAGATACTGTTTACCTTTGAGACCGTCTAAGAATTTAACGAGAGCTTTGTCCGTAGTAGCATGCACGGCCGCAGCTTCACCGACAGCTAACCTGGCATCAATGACTGACAGTTCCATCGCCTTGACCAGGTACGCTTGCTGACGCAAGTGAGTGACAATTTTTTTGAAATCGTAATTAGTGTCTGGGAAAATACTGGCGTCCCCCTGGAACGTCACGACGGTACCCTGCATTTTTGAGGGACCGACTTTTTTGACTTTATATTTTGGGACACCGATACCATACTCTTGGATATAGTGTCCCCCATCGCGGTGCACTTCAACAATGACGTGGGTCGAGAGCGCGTTCATTACCGACACCCCCACCCCGTGGAGACCACCGGATACTTTATACCCACTATCTTCACCACCGAATTTTCCGCCGGCATGGAGGACCGTTAAAATCGTTTCCAGCGCCGACACCCCGGTTTGTTTGTGAACATCAACCGGAATACCGCGACCGTTGTCGACAACGCGAACGTACCCACCCGGCAAGAGCGCCACTTCAACCCGGTTCGCAAAGCCACCCATCGCTTCATCGCGTGAGTTATCGAACACTTCCCAAATCAAATGGTGAAAGCCCTCGGGACCAGTCGTCCCAATGTACATCCCGGGACGCTTGCGAACCGGATCAAGTCCTTCGAGCACCGAAATCGATGACGCGTCATAGGTACTCTTTTTTGCTGCTTTTTTGTCTGCCATAATCGGGGAACGCTCTAAATAATAATAAGTAAGTCCAGCGATTTTCCCAAGGAAAGAAAAAATCGGGACATAAATTCGCAATTGTCGCTAGTGCTCTGTTGCTTATTTATAGTATAGCAAAAAAATCACTTGTTTGCCTGGGGAAATCGTGGTATTTTTTTGCACAAACTGAAAGGAGATCTGCATGTCCGATAGTTTTGAAAAACCCCATTGGGGTGTGGCAGTAACCACCAAATCAGGAGGTAAAATATGGCTCTATTATGACCACGCGGTCGGAGAGGTCAAGGGGTCCCCAACAAGTCGCCCACTGCTATTGGTTACCGCCAACCGTATCCTTGGTTGGCTCACGCGGAATAACCTCACGGGAAAGCTCATCGACCTTGAAAAATAGAAATAACGTTACCGCGTCTCAAACCCAGCCTTCAACGCAGCGTCGTAGACCACAGTCATTTGTGCGTCGACTTCGCTTGCGGCGAGGGTTTTTTCTTTGGATTGGAAGACTAGGCGAAAGGCTAGACTGGTCCTATCGTCTTTGATGAAGGTGTCAAACGGGGTGATTCGAACGCACAAATCCCCGGCTGATGTTCGGAGCAATTGCGATACCTCACTGACGTCAGTAGTCAAAGGTACCCAGAGGGCAATGTCACGGGACACGGCTGGGTAGAGTGAAAAAGGTTGGTACACAACCGGCGTATTCGCAGCCTGCGCTGTGTAGGCTGCGGGACGTGGCAAGAGCGCCACCGCCTCATCAAGCGAACATTCTGTCACCCCCACGTTTGTCCCCTGCCACGACAGTGGCGTCCCCAAGGCAGTCGCGAGCGCAGCCTGCGCGACAGCTAATTCCAGGTCATCAATTTTTGCTTTATAACTGGTTCCCGTTTGGACACCTAAACCAATGTGGACCGCTTCGCTGTCAGTACCAAAAACGGTACCGATTTCAAATACTTTAACCGCGCTTAATCCCAATAAATCCCGGTGAGGCGTATTTTTCAAAACGGCCTCTTTGAGGTTAGCGTGGAGGGCGCTGCGGAGGTAGCTTTTGTCTGACGCTAACGCGTTTTTAATATGAACGAGGTCTTTGTCTCGAAACGTACTCGTAAAGACTTCACTAAAGCCTAAGTTAGTCAGCGTCGCCCGAGCAATTTCGGCGTAGTAATGACGGGCGTTAAAAGCGGCCACATTTCCTTTGGCTGGTGCTATCGCCACGATGTGACCAAGGCCGTACATACGACCAATTTCTTCAATCACATCTTCGGCAATAACGAGATCGTCCCGTTCAAATGGTGGTGTCACCATTATGTCCGTGTCGGTGGTGGTGTAGTCATACCCGAACCGATCGAGGATGTCTGAGATTTCGCGTATGGACAAAGGTAAACCAAGGACCGATCGTAGACGGTGTACCGGGCAGCTGACCGGTAGGCGGACTACGGCAGAGTCCCCAGATGTCTTAAAACCACCTACTGTTCCTCCCACAATATCTGTTATGAGTTTCACCACTGTGGCCAAGGCAATCGGCGCTACCGCCCTGCTGATTCCGTTTTCATAACGTTTAGAGGCATCGGTAGCGAGGCGGAGACGTTTTGAGGTTTGGCGGACTGCCCCGCGGTCAAAGTGAGCCGATTCAATAATGATGCTAGTGGTGGTCGCATCAACAAGCGCCGCCATCCCCCCTTTAATACCCGCAATCCCAATCGGAGCATCAGTGCCGCCATCAACAATCACCGCATCCTCGGTAGTTAGTTTGTATGACTCGCCCGTTAAGGTGACGATTGATTCATCAGCTCGGGCATTTCGTACCGCAATAGCGTATTGGCCGTTTTGGTTACCTAATTTTCCGGCATCAAACGCATGGAGTGGTTGCCCGAGGCCGAACATCACGTAATTGGTGGCATCGACTACGTTATTAATCGACCGCTGACCAATAGCAGCCAGGCGGGCAACTAGCCATGCTGGCGAAGGACCAACTGTCACGTTAGTGACGAGCGCGGCACTATAAAAATCACAGGTGGGTGTAGCAAGCGACACCAACAGATTTGGCGTCACCGGTTCGAGCGCTGGTGTTGTACCAAATGGATCATGCTTGAGGGGTTTACCTGTGATCACCGACACCTCTTTGGCCACACCTCGATGTGAAAGCAGCCACGCTGATTTATCAGGCAATACCTTTACATCAAGGACACTATCCTCCCCAACCGTAATAACTTCTTCGATTTCAGAAGAATGAAACGTGATCAGCTCATCCAGTTCCGCCGCCGAAGGAAGCGGGGTGTCAAAAAATGTTTGGAGCCAATTACGAGAAATTTTCATACAATTTAAAATTGGTTAACAAACCGTAAATCGCCATTGTACATCAACCGAATATCATCAATACCGTATTTGAGTACCCCGAGCCGATCGATGCCCATACCAAAGGCAAAGCCCTGGTATACCGTTGGGTCGATGCCGGAAGCCCGCAAAACATTTGGATGAACCATCCCCGCCCCCATGACCTCAATCCACCGGCCGGATAATTTATTTTGGTCATTTTTTTCAATCATCATATCGACTTCAACCCCAGGTTCAACAAACGGAAAGAAACTCGGGCGAAAACGGACAGATACCGTACCGCCGAAAAATTCCGAGAAAAAATACTCGAGCACGCCTTTCATATGAGCCAAGGACACGTCACGGTCGACCATCAGGCCTTCGAGTTGAAAAAACTGGGCTTCGTGGGTAGCGTCTGACGCTTCGTTACGGAATACTTTGCCCGGACAGATCATCTTGATTGGCGGCTGATGGCTCTGCATATACCGCACCTGTACCGGGGAGGTGTGAGTGCGCATCACATAATCATCAGTTCCATCTACATAAAACGTATCTTGCATATCACGCGCCGGATGATTGTGCGGGAAATTTAATTTATCAAAATTAAATAAAATCTGCTCTCGTTCAGGACCCTCAGCAAACTCAAACCCAATTGAAGCAAAAATCTGATTGATATCAGCAATCATCTGCGAGAGCGGGTGGATGTGTCCAGGGGGATTCATATATGATAGGTGGGGTACTGTGTTGATTAATTACTTACAACCGGTACAGTCGTCAATAGTTCGAGAATTATTTTGCCGCGCTTAACATAGATTTTGCCACCAGTTTGAATCATTTCATCAACCGGGTAGGGGTATAGGGCTTGGGTATTTTGCCACGAACGGTCGTCGACTTCGGTTACGAAAATACCATCCGTGCGATGGATCACCACAAGATCAGTCGGGCTTGGAAAGAAATCAAAACCGATAACTGTCTGCCACTGCCTATCAATCCGAATAGTCGTTCGGCAAATTCGTTCGAGGTTTGTAGTATCGGTCACTTCAGTCCGAGCCGCCAACACCGACGCTACACCCCGCATGACTTCAGGACCATAAAGTTCACTAGTGGAAGCCAAGGCAGTTGTTGGTACACAGAAATAATACGGAATGGACCGTTCGGGCCCAATAAAGTCAACAAAAATATCATCGCCACTTTGATAGAGCCTAAGATCGTCCTGGAGTTTTGTGGTCGTCGCGAGTACAGGTGACGATGTGGCTGTAGTCGGATTGTTAAATGTTAAGGCATCAGTCACCCCATCTACAACCCGACTGATGAGCGTAGTAGAAGTAGCCGTTGTAGTAGAAAACAAACTAGCTAAGTATTCATATTCTGAATTTCGCGTCAGGGTAGACGTGGACTTGGTCGTTGTACTCACAAACGGCAAAGTTGATGAAACTCCAGCAAATAGAGCTGCTGTACCGGTGGCGCTACCAATTATAAGCGGTGTTCCGGTACTCGTTTCGTATTCGGTAATTAGTCTGACCTGAGGCACGAGTGGCAACGCGAACGATTCAGCCTCGGTCACAATATATGGATAGACTGGGAGCTCTTTAACCCAGGTATGCATGAGTGGTTCCTGCACATGCAGGCGCTGCATTCCCGGGACTAGATTTTGAATAAAAATAGCATTTCGAAATACCCGTAAATCCCGGACAGGAGCTTTATTTAAATAGACCTCGCCATTACCGGCACCGACGGTCACATACAAACCACCGGTGGTAGTAATTGTCGCTCCTGTATCCATAAAATTATACCGATACCCCGTGGCATAAAACACAAACACTGGCACCGCGCAAAAGAAAAAGAGTGCAAGGGTGAGAAATACAAATCGTCTCCGACCACGCGGGAGAGGTTGGACACCAGGGACAAAATGAGTGGGGCTATATTTCATGAATTATCAGTATACTACACAAACTCAAGCCTCCGAGGCGCGAGTTTTTGGGGTCACCCAGAATCCCATATAGCGGCCAAACATGAGGCGGGTTTGCGCATCAAGTCCCGGAATTGCGCTAAAGAAAATCATCGTTGCTGGTACTAATATCCACTGCAACGCCATCACAATGTAGCGGAACCTACTGGCGCTCGCCGGGCGCGGCGGGATGAGTGACAGCGAAATGATTGACGAAATCACCAACCCGAACATCGCGAGACTAAGCAAGTCGCGCACCATAATTGGTAAATTGTACGACAATACCGTTTGATGGAATTCCTGGCTCCCGAGGAAAATTGGTGCCCAGCCGAGGATAAAGAGCATAATGGGGTTGGTCACGAGCGACCAGTACCCTTCGGCCTGTTGGAGGATAATTTTAATTCGGGCCCCGCGAGGGATTTTTTTGTTGTTTTTAAAATGGTGTAAAACGTAACAGAAGTTTTCTACCCCATACGTCCAGCGGCGATGTTGTTTATAAATCTGCACAATAGTCCGCCAGAGGGTTGGTGCTGCGTTGGCGTCCATCGAGACTGGGTAGGACAAGGGGATCACATCGTACTCTCCGTCGTTGGCAATCATGAGATTCCAGTAAATACGTGAGTCCTCACTCACCATATTTTTCTGCCAGTAGCCGACTTCGTACAGGGCTTGGAAACTCACAGAGTGCGACGAAAACGTAGCCATTCGTTCCGGCCGTTCTTGTTGCACCATTTCCCAGAACGTACTACTCATCGCGACCACGCGGGCCAAGGCCGGCGCTTCCCACATGTTGTTATTGAAAATAGGGACCGGCTGGAACGAACTCTTGAGCGGCCGTCTAGCAGTAACAAAATGCCACACGAGACAATTGAAATAGTCTGGATACAGTACGGTATCGATATCAAAAATGGACACGAGTACCTCGCCATATTTTAGACCTTGGGGATCAAGCACACGAGTGCGGACCTCTTCGGCAGCATAGGCAGCATTGGAACCTTTACCCGCCATTTCTCCGGGGACGTTCGCGGGGTGAATCGTAGTGAGGAAGGTACCGAACACGGACTGGTACTTGGATGTCATGGTGCGACAGATATTTTCAGCATACTCGCCGGCCCGACCTTCACTCGCCAACACTACTATCAATTTAGATTTATCGTAATGGGTGTTAGCGAGCGATTCTAAAGTCGCCTCAATCACTGATTGTGGTTCGGTGTAAAATGGTAAAATAATGACGTGATGGAGATGCTGATACGGAAAATCTTTTACCAATACTCCCCAATCAAGCGCCGTGTGATGTTGGAGTCGTTTCCAATTGTACCGGAGGTGGTACGACAAAAAACCCGTCTTTAACACCCAAAATAAGGCAAAGGCAATAATAAAATAGGCAGCGACAAACGGCGCGTAGATAGACATCAACACCACCCCAATGAGGGTCGTCCATGAGGCCAAGCCCGGAAAAATTTCAAAACAGCGATACAGCACTCGCGCACGGCCCGTCAGTTCAGTGGCGCGCCCAACGTGAAAATCTGCTCGCCTGGCGTAAGGTAATAAATGAGATTGGTCTGGCTCGGACATAGAATTTCCTCTAGTATACCCCTAGGCTCGACATAAAAAAAGTGGTGGAATTGCGTAGGTGTGGTGAGATATAGGGTCCTTTTTACTCAACGATATACTCCCAGCCCGCTTTCCAGGCCTTGGTTTTGCGCCAGTCGGTTGCAAAGGCCTCTTCCCAGGTTAGGCCGTTTACAGAAAAGTTGATCTCATTATTAATAACGAGAAGCGGATCCTCGGACGACTTGAGGGCGTACAATTAGTTGCCCTGCTACTAACTATATCTAACAAACATCAATACCCCGCCTGTACACATAGCTGATCTCATTTGTGGTGACGTCTATTTTACCTGCACAATAGTCCGACACTTATTATAGCCATGAGGGCCGGTGACGAGGCCTTCATAGCCCATCGACTCGGTTGGTTTGATAATTACCGATCCTGAGGTGGCTGAGGTTTTCGCTACCGCACGATTATTTACAGAAAAGGTATCTGAGAGGGCTGTCTTCCAGGACAGTACTGCTGACTGACCTTTTGCAATAGAATCGGGAGTTATTGTAATCTCACATGACGGTGACTGCGATAGACCCGAGCGGGTTCCAATGAGTGTTAGATCATGCACATCAAATGTTATATCCGAGATGCCTGAGTTTTCATAGCCAACATTAGTTGAATTAAACGCGTAGTGGTCTAGGTATTGTTCATCTGATTCAAGAACACCATTTACTGGTAACCGCGGAGGAACATACCCTAGTTTTTCGGCTGCGAGAACTTGTTCCTTCATCAACGCCAATATGTCACCCTGAGCGACTGATCGCTTACCCTTAACTTTAAATGGATTTACGGCCGGTTTTCCGGGAATAAAATCTTTTACGCCAATACGATAAATCCAGCTACCCGTAGGCCTGTCTTGCAGGAATCCAGAAATATATTCGAATCGCTCATCAAAGAGTCCCAGAGTAAAGTAGAGGGACTGACCATGGTATTTACAGACTGGATCATTTGGATTTGTAACTGGACAGCGCGCATCAGTCCACTGCACGTTGCCAAACGCTACTCTAAATTGGGTAGCATGGATCTTGGGATCATAGCATTTCTGGGCATTTCTATTTGAAGTATTTCCCAGCACACAGTCAGTCTTAATCTCAGCATTTTTGAGAGTCGCATCAACTTTAAACTGAATAGTGCTGAAATCATTGAGCTTGATCGGCTCTTTAAAGAGAGGTGTTGCCAAAAATATAGTTTTAGCTGCCAGCGAACCCGCACCTAACTCTGGAATAGCTTCTCTGCTAGGAAAAAAGAGCGCGCCGAATTCACCAATCATTTGTTCGTATGAGCGAGCGCGCAGCGATGTCACATCCCCGTTTGCTGCTATGGACAGAGCGGGGATACCGGGAACTGACCCCGGCACAGAGAGCGCGATGGACTTGGTGCCAGTAGCTATTCTTGTTTTAGACGATGTGAGACTTGGATTACCTAACCAATTTCCAATAACCGCCTGGGATGAATGGAACACACTCCGCTGCACAGAACTTTCAATAGTGTCATACGACGCTTGTACCTGACCACTGGGATTGATGAAGTAACGGAGCATAGCACCTGTATTGGGGGCGAAATTGGTATCCTTGAAAACACCGAACATTTTTGGTGTTTTTGTAGGTGCCCAAGTCTGGTTATAATCCATAATTGTTTCGGTACAAGAAGTTTTGTTATAGGTCGCAGCTCCGGAAAGAACTCCTTTAGAACACGTACGCTCTTGGGCGTTAAACGTACATCTACCGCCGGTAGTGGGAGAAGCGGAGTTATAAAAAGTGCGTTTCTGACCATCGTTCACCGTCACTCCATTGAGTGTACATGAAGTTTTAGGGACTGGTAGCGCTGGTGTACAAACGGCATGGCGGTATTTTATGTTGTCTCCTGACATTACACCATTACTACACGTGCGAGCTTGCGCCAGAGCATTACACGAAAGGGCCGTCGTTGATGCAGAGGAATAAAAATTCTTGGTTTCACCATTTTTGATATACACACCATTTACAAAGCAGGTTGCATTTGCTCCTGCGGGGTACGTAGCTTTAAATGAATCTGATTTAATAACCGCTACCGGCGAATTTAATGGCGTATATTCCCCTTCGATTAAAAATGACAAGCTACTAGAAATCCGTGATCGTATCGCTCGACAATTAAGACTCTCTGAAAGGGCGGAGGCGACACAACCTGTTAAATTTAACGTCGTTTTACCATCAAGATACCGAGTGGAGATTTCCGGGAATAACGGGTCACCCGCCCCCGTAAAGGCAACTTTCATATTTCCTGGTGTACCCTGTTGTAGATTCCAGGTAACTGGGAACGGTTTGCCGATTACCGCTACTGATTTTTTGGTCGGGGCGGTGAAAATGGTTTTAAATGCATCTGCTGGGATGGAAATTTTTGCAGGAGATTGCGAGAGCGCTACTTTTTTGCCCTGATTGTTCACTGCGAATACAAACCAGTAATGAGCAGTGCCTGCAAAAGAAGGCGCAATAGGCCACGAAAAACGATGGCTACCACTAATCCCCCTACTTTTTTTAACGTCATCTGAACTGAGATCGGCTTTGATACTGCCCACCAGTTTGGCATCTGCCAGATTGGTAGTAGGTCCATACCAAAATTGCACTTGGAGTTGCGTTTGGGGCAGGTTTTGATCAGCAGCCCAACCATACAGATGCGGAGAAAGAGTCGGGTTAAGCCCGTCAAAGTAGCCGGTGATATTTTGATTTACCACTGCTGCATGTACGACATTAAATCGTGCACCAAATACAGTACCGCTGACTACGAGCGCAACAGTAAAAATTGTG
>JAYTKW010000010.1:0-15228 GCA_043729945.1 Candidatus Kaiserbacteria bacterium
GGCCTCGGTTGTGATTTCGGTAGAAGTAGCAATTTCAATGACTTGATTGTCAGTTGTGGAATTCTTTTGTTCAAAAATATAGGCTCCACCCACAACAACTAATACAAGAAGGACTGTAATTAAGATATTTTTTTTCATATAATTTCTTATTACGCAGTGTAGAGTGAGCTATTTGCCTCCCTGAAATCAGCGATTGATTTTGTCAGAGCTTCCTTTACCTCATCAGAGAGTGCACGAGTATTCATGATGGAGTCAACAGTATCCTTGCGATCACGATTCATGAAATCTTGGTAGGCATCTTCGATGGCGCGCACTGCTTCTGGCTTTGCTCCATCGAATAGCCCGTTGTTGGCGCCGTAGATAGATACTACCTGCTTGTAGAACGGCATTGGGTTGTTCTGCGTTTGCTTCAACATCTCTACATATTTGCGGCCACTGTCGATACGCGCTTTGGTGTCAGCGTCGAGATCAGACGCAAACTGCATGAAGGCTTCGAGTTCGCGGAACTGCGCAAGTTCGAGACGGATTTTACCGGCGACGGCTTTCATGGCCTTGGTCTGTGCACTTGATCCCACGCGTGATACCGAGATACCAACGTTCAATGCTGGACGAATACCTTTGTTAAAGAGGTCCGTTTCGAGGAAGATCTGTCCGTCAGTGATTGAAATCACGTTGGTTGGAATATAGGCCGAGACGTCGCCTTCTTGGGTTTCGATAATAGGTAGCGCCGTGATTGATCCACTACCGAGCGCTTCAGAAAGTTTCGCTGAACGCTCGAGGAGACGTGAGTGGAGATAGAAGATGTCTCCAGGATACGCTTCGCGTCCGGGTGGACGTCTAAGCAACAGGGACATTTGGCGGTACGCCACCGCGTGCTTTGAAAGGTCGTCGAGAATAATCAGCACGTCTCGACCTTGTTCCATAAAATACTCACCAATCGCCATACCGGTAAATGGTGCAAGGAATAAAAGTGGAGACGCCTCAGAGGCTGAAGTTGCAATGATAGTCGTGTACTCCATCGCGCCAGCTTTTTCGAGCTGACCCATGATGTTGGCTGTCTTTGAACGCTTTTGTCCGATAGCGACATAAATACAAATTGGGCGTTTTTCTGCTGGTTCATACTTTTGGTTGATGATGGTATCAATCGCAATGGTTGTCTTGCCGGTACCACGGTCCCCAATGATGAGCTCGCGCTGACCACGTCCAATTGGGATCATCGAATCAATCGCCTTGATACCCGTGTGGATTGGTTCATTTACCGATGAACGATCCATTACCCCGTAGGCCACCCGTTCGATCGGCATATCACGATCAGTCGTGATCGCGCCTTTCCCATCAATCATTTCACCAAGGGCGTTGACCACCCGACCAACAATTCCCTCGCCTACAGGCACAGACAATAGTTTGCCTGTTTGGAATACCGCCATTCCCTCCTTGATATCACGACTCTCGCCGAGCACTACTACTTTGACACAATCCTCTTCGAGGTTGAGCACAAGGCCATAACACACGTCAGTCGTGTTGAGCGCTTCCTCTAGAGACATGTCTTTACCAGTGGCAAAGATAACCATCTCCATCATTTGCGCTTTCTCAAGTCCCGAGATTTCCACGATACCGTCTGAGACCGAAGTCACGACACCGATATCTTTTGGAGTAGCCGTACTGTCTAGGGCGGCAATTTGTTTTTTGATTGTTTCAATGATTGTTGTGCTCATAGTAAGGAAGTTTTATTAGTAATTTAGGCGGTAATAATTGATTGATAGAGTTCTCGTAGTTTGGTTTGGTAACTTTGATCAAGCTGAGTGCTACCATAGGTAGCGACCAGCCCACCAATTAATTGGGGGTTTATTTTAACGGTGTAGTTTTCTGTTGGAGCGTCGATGGCTTTGAGTGCAGTTAAAATATCAGCGGTTGCGATACTATCAATAGCGGCCAATGTGACAATCGCCACCGCTGACGTATTTTGTCGTTCTAGCTCAGTCATAAGAGTAGTCAAAATATTCGGTAATAATTTTGCGTGACCACGGCTGACCAGAACTTTTTCTAAATTACCCAAAACAGTCTCTACTGACAGATTAGTTTTGAGTAACTCAAGGACGGCTGTAACGTAGTTTTGCTTCATATTTAGGCTTTAGCTCCACGGAGAATTTTCTCGGCAGCTAGTATAGCTGACTTGGCAATTTCCGCTTCGTTATCTTTGATAGTTTGGGCGGCCATTTGCTCAGCTTTGACTTTTGCATCTTGCATCACCGCTATTGCCTTGGCTTCGGCAGCGGCTACGATGTCGCTCGCTGTAGCATCTGCGGTAGTTTTTGCCCGAGCATTTACAGCCGTCGCTTGCGCGTGAGCATCAGTCAAAATGACTTTCTTCTCAACGTCAGCCTGCGCCTTTGCTACCGCTGCTGCTTCAGCATCTTTAATCCCCTGCACAATTTTCTCTTCGCGATCACGTAGGAGATTCAGAATCGGGTTATACAAGAAATACACCAACGCCGCCATTAAAATAGCGAAGTTAACAATCTGAATGATGATGAGTTTCCCATCGATACCGAAGGCTTTTATTATTTCTTCCATAACAATTAAGAGACGCTGCCCGCAATACTACACAACCTTCTTTGTCGTGCTACAGAAAATTATTTTCGTCCTACGGATGTAGGCCTCAAATTATTTTCTTTACACTTCGCGAATCTTGTACAGTCTAGCGAACAACTTAACGAGTAAAAAATTTAATCTAAATTTTGGACTAAACACTTTGAGCACTCACGAGTAGTAATTGTTGTTAAATTGGATGAAGTACAAGGCGCGCAAGGAAAATTTTACGAGCCGTACGTCGGTACGGTGAGTAATATTTTACCGCAGCGCAACGCAGTAATTCGCCGATTTTACAACAATTAAGCGAACTTGATGACGAAAGCGACTACAAGAGCAAAAATCGCCAGCGCCTCAACGAACGCAACACCGATAAACATCGTTGCTTGAATCTTCCCGGCTGCTTCTGGGTTACGCCCGATTGCTTCAAGAGCTTTGGCAACAAGGAGTCCAATACCGATACCTGGACCAAATACGCCGATACCTGCAGCGATAGCCATCGCAAGTGCTTTCATTCCCTCTGTGTTTAGTTCTGCAATCTTCAGTGCCGTTTCTATTTCTGTCATAAATTTTTATTACTTTTAATAAATTTTCCTGCTTCCGTACAGCTATTTTCTCAAGGAGAGAAAAAATCGGGACGAAAATTCAGAATAATCGCTACGCTCATTTCTTCATTTTACTAGTTACCAAACAAGTACGAGACACATGAAATCATGGGGCTCGTGATTATTTACTACTAATGCGGCTCTTCTACCGCCAACTTGATGAAGAACAGCGTCAGGATTGCAAACACAAAGGCCTGAATGAATCCAACAAAAACTTCAAATGCTAATAATGGCACTGGTATTACATATGGAACAAAGAACACAATTACCACGAGCAAGGTCTTGCCGGCAAAGATATTTCCGAACAACCGGAATGAAAACGATACCAGACGAGCTAATTCAGAGATCAGTTCAAGCAATCCCAATAGAAACCCACCGACTGATTTGAAGTTAATAAATTTGCCAGCGTATTTAAACAAACCAATCGCCAATACACCAGCAATTTCAATCGTGACAAACGCAATAATAGCAAAAGCAATCGTGATATTAAGGTCGGTCGCCGCTGGGTACAAAAAAGGAGTAAATTGTTTTACGCCATTATGCAATTCGTAATAGCCGATTGAAGTTACTCCAGGCAATAATCCAATCCAGTTAAGTGATAGTACGAACAAAAAAATAGTCATCACTACCGGAAAGTATTTACGGGCCAATGTTCTACTCTCTAACACATCACTCATGTAGTCATAGACGCCACCAATCACGAGCTCGAACATACTCTGCAGTTTACTCGGTACAGTAGCCAAACGCGCTTTGATTAAAAAAGCCACGCCAATGAGTAGGATCATCGTGAGCCATACCGTTAGCATCGTAGCGGTAATAGATACACCAAAAAGTTCTCCTACAATATAGGGGGCGAGTTTAACATGAATGCCGCCTGTAGCAGCTTCTGCAGCATATGCTGTTTCGATTCCGAACATATAAATCAAGGTTTTTTGCGCTTTTACACTCGCGCCAGCATCATACCAGAGATTAGTTCATATAGAAACCCCCAAAAACGTGAGTGTCGGGACAATATCTCTCCATTATACGATCTATGTACCCCCAAGCAACCGCTTCGTTTCTACTTTGTATAACTCCACCCCGGGTTGGTCAAAGGTATTGACTCCCATCAAGTATCCGAGATACATCACTTCAATCATTTTAAATTGCAAGAGCGCGCCCAGTTCGTATGGGACAATGGCGTCGAGGACAATTTCCATGTGAGGCAGGTGTTGGTTTTTGTAGGCGGCAATGGTACCCTGCAAAATAGCATCCATGATAGCACTCGTTGTTTTGCCGGTAATCATTGGGGCCAGTGTCGGGAAGAGCCGTTCGGTTGGCACGGTAAAGTCGACCAAGTCATTTTTACTATAGACAAACGAAGTGATAGTACGTTTTGGTCCGCCCAGATACAGTTGTCCGACTGAGTGCAAGTCAGTGGAACCAACTGATACCGTTGGGACAAAGCCCACCCGGGTCCCTTCGATACTGCCGGAAATCTCTTTCCCGATACTCTCCCCTAACAGCTGCCTGTACCACCGTCCGACAGATTCGAGTTCCGACTGGAACACAAACGTATCGTGAACCATCAGTCCGTCTTGATACGATTGGTACAAGAGGCATGCTGACATCGCCGCGTAATTGAAAGACACTTCAGGATTCACACACAGTTGTCGCATCTCAGTGGCTCCTTGTAGCAATTCTCGAACGGGGACCCCCAGAGCCACCAGGGGAAATAACCCCACGCTCGAAAAAACAGAGAAACGACCGCCCACGCAAGTCGGCATCGTAAGCACCGAAACATCGCGATCAGCAGCAGCGGCCGCGAAGGCCGATCCAGCATCGGTAATAACCACCAGCCGGCTGCGCACTGCTCTTCCCCACCGCAGGAACAATTGCTCCACCAAGATTTCGGTATTAGCCAAAGTCTCGCTCGTACCACCTGATTTACTGATACTAACGAGCAAGACCTCGTCAATAGTTTTCGCCGCACCGATACACAAGAGTGCAGCCTGTATCGTGCTGGCATTGTTGGTATCAACAAATATCAGCTCAGCCGTGAGTTGCAGCTGGGGACGCAGGGCGTCGTATATGGCCTTAGTACCCAAATTCGAACCACCAATCCCTACCACAAAAATATACCGTAGAGCCGGCGACACTTTCTCGGACACCAGCTCCTCGACCGCCGCTAAAATTGTTTCGTCACTTGGCAAATTGATAGAGGATTCAGGGGCGATGTAGGTACCACCATCGACGACGCTACGCACTGTCGCTATGTAGGGCAGTAAATCATTGCCTACAATTGATACCACAGTATTTGTCTTGCTGGAGGTGGTATCAAAAAGGACTTTCATATATCTCTAGTATACCTTCACCCACCGGCACGAGCATTATGTTATTCACGAATTCGACTGGTCACAAAAATTACGCCAGTCCGGGGAAGAAATCTTGGACGATCTTTCGCTGTGGTACGCCGAGGGCACGTAAGGTTTTCACAGTGGCGTTCACCATTGGTGGTGGGCCAGAGACATACCAGGTCCGATCAAGAAAATCTGGCGCACGGCGGCGGACTATGTCGGCACTAAAATACCCCGTTTCGTAAGTAGCATCGGCGGGCTCTTTGGCAAAAATTGAAACGAGCTTAAAGGGTAATACAGTTTCAGCCTCGCTCCATAATGCGCCATATGCTGCATCAGCTTTGGTGTTGTTACAATAAAATAAAATGGTATCTAACGGATCACGCTGTGTAGTCGCGTAGGTATCAAGGGCCGTTTTGATGTGACTACGAAACGGCGTGACGCCAATACCACCGGCAACCATCGCAATTTTTTTACGTGCATCACGTGGTAACAGAAAGTCTCCCGCGAGCTGACTAGCCACCACCACATCCCCTGGTGCAAGGTCTTTGATACGCTGTTTAAACGAGCTCGCTTTTTCGGGTACTTTGAGAGCCAACCGCAACGTCTCTTCGGTTGGCGCCGAAGCAATCGTGAAGTAGCGCCGGATTCCGCGGGTATCGGCTTTTTTGTGGGGTAACATCCATTCTAAATACTGTCCAGCTTTGAACACCATCGTGGGTGGCTTGGTAAAAATAAACTCCCACGTACCCATAGCAATTTCTTGTTTGGACTCAAAGGTTAAAAATAATTTCCGACGTAACGTGCTCGGGTACATAATCACATTACCAATGAGAAGTGCCAGTTCTGGTGTCACGGAGACAAATGTCGAAGCAATAGATGCATTAGCGAGAACACCTACCATAACACCGTAAATACCTTGCAACCGTTTGGTCGGCGGCATGGTAAATGGTTCAGTTAACATAAAGAAACCCAAGAACAGTGCTGGGTATGATATCCAAAACGCCGACCAGTCCATTACCCCATTACCGGCCGCCAGTCCTTCAAACATATAGACCAAAAAGCCGGTAGCTAAAAACGCTACCACCGGCACTGCTCGACGAATCTTCATTACGACAATTGTTCCCGTAATCACGAGCGGAATAAACAACCACGGCGTGGCCACCCACCAGGTCGCAACGCCATAGCCCGACAGTGCCAAAACGACTACCGCAAACGCGGCCGGGTTTACCATGTGTTGTCCGCGGTAAACGAGGATATATTTACTAGCTATCGCCATCACAACCGTTGCGGACAGAAACGCATACTCAAGTATAGTTGTGCCTGGCATCACTAAGAAAAAGATAATCAATCCCGTAATAATGGACGAATGGTGATTGGCCGCTATCCCCGTACTCCACGCACAGACAAGACTCATGAGGTAGGCAGAGAGAATTACTACCACCAGCGACAGCACCTGTTCAATCCCCGTCGACCCCGCCAATCCCACAAACGCCGTTACTACTGAACAGAGCGCCAGTATACCAAGCATACCAAGTACTAAATGATACATAGCCGTTCGATCAATCCAGGCATTGAGTTGATGAAATGGATTCATAAAATATCTTTTTATTTAATTTATTTTAAACTGTATAACAATTTCAAGTATACCACTCACGGTAGTCAAAAAATAAAAAACAGTTATAATAACATACGTTATTATATTATTATAAAAGTATAAAATTATATGCCGTTCATTCTCATTATTGTTGGAATTATCGCTGCGTTAGGTTTTGGTGGTTTCATGTTTATGCAAAAACCGACTGAAATTGACCTCGCCGCCGTCACCCCCGTTGCACGGTTTGAAGAAGCGACCAGTACACCAATCAATCTACAAACAAAAACAGCTGATACGACCCCCGTTACTCCTGATACTATTCCCGCAAAGAAACCATCGACTCCAACCACTCCTGTTACACCAATAACTCCTGTCACCCCGACACCAGTCGTTACCATACCAGCTACCGCGTACAAAAATGGTACCTATAACGTGACGACATCATATATAGCACCTGGCAACAATAAACACACAGTTACCGCCACAGTTGTCATTAAAAACGATGTTGTTACCGAAGCTAAACTATCCTACGGCGGAGACGATAATCTGACATCAAAAGAATACCAGGGCCGGTTTGCGAGCAAATATCAATCACAAGTTATTGGCACAAAAATTGATGCAATCGCACTCAGTCGTGTTGGCGGTGCATCACTGACAACTGGCGCCTACAACAAGGCGCTCGCCGAAGTCAAGGCCACTGCCAAATCATAATCTCTGATTTTCTCTGATCTTAATCCCATGACGCATTTACCCACTATCAATGCTCTGGGGACACAATTTTGGATTGAAATTTGGGACGATGTACCACAGACAACCCTCACTACGATACACACTCGTATTGAGGGTTTGTTACTTGATTTTGAAAATACCTATTCACGGTTTAAGTCCGATTCACTCCTCTCACAACTGAACCAAACTGGCTCACTAGCAAATCCCTCGCTGGCGTTTCGAGACCTGCTCCTATGCGGACTGGGTTTATATGACAAAACCCGAGGTCTCTGCAACATGATGGTCGGCGAAACATTAGAAGCCTCTGGGTATGACCAGAACTATTCCTTTACCCCTAAATCGTGCACCGCGGACATCCCGAACCCCCATGACATACTGACGATTACTCCGACAACTATTACGCTCACCAGAGGACGTATCGACATCGGGGGGTATGGGAAAGGTTTGGTCATTGATCAAATCGCTACGCTCCTCCGCGATGAGTATTCCCTGTCATACTTTCTCATTAACGGCGGTGGCGATATGTACGGTACGAGTAACCACGGTAAGCCAATTACTCTCTACCTCGAACATCCAACCATACCAGATACCTACCTCGGCACGGTTGATCTCGTAAACCAGGGCTTTGCGGCGAGCAGCATCCACAAACGCGCCTGGCGGTATAACGGGAAAAGCTATCATCATATTATAGACACACATACTGGTCCAAATCAGGTTGCGGAAAAATCTGACGCCAGTTTTGTTGTTGCTGCAACTGCACTCGACGCTGACGTATTTGCAACCATAGCTTTGATTGCCCCACCAGTACTCCTTGAAAAATTCGCAATTCAATATGAATTGGGCGTAGCTACGTTTTCACTCCCGTCGACGTTATCCTTTAATATAGCCTTTGATTTACAGACTATCCCAAAACCCGTATGATGCACCCATATGATAAAAATTACTACTCAATATAAATATATCCTTGCTGGCTGCGCGGGGGTAGTTCTGGCACTTCTCGGCGGACTATTAGTATTAGGTACCCATACACAAACCACACACCCCGTCGGTACCAGTCACGACGACGTAGTGCATGTCCATGGTGATTTCCGCATGTTCATCGGTGACGAACGGATTCGTTTTACCGAGGACAAATATCAGTCCTCTACTGCCTACACCCATCACGCCACACTCCATTTCCACGATGGAAACGATGAGGTGATTCACCGTCACGCAGACAATGTTACGTTGGTGGAGTTTTTTGATTCCATTGGCATCAGCCTGACCCCTGATTGTTTAACGCTTGATACTGGTACAAAGTACTGTTCAACTGAAAATGAAACACTTCAACTCCTCGTAAATGGAACTCTGGTAACTGATGTGTCGAAATATGTCTTTGCCGAAAAAGATCGCATCTTACTCTATTACGGAAACCCGGCTAATTCAAAGTTACCTGATTACATTACTAGCATCACAGATCTGTCCTGTCTCTATTCCGGTACCTGTCCTGAACGCGGTACACCACCAACCGAAAGTTGTGGCCTGACCTGTGAAGTCGCCGACCAGGCTTTTCTCGAATCAGAAAATCTCTGGACGAAACTAAAAGACCTCTTTCTTTTCTAACGAAACGTCACTGGCAAGGAGTCGTCGTATCACAGGACCAACAGTTTCGTACCATAGTGCATACCCGGCACTCGTTGGATGCAGCCCATCAACTGCCAAATACTTTTTCGGTTCACTCAAAAAAACGTCTTCGTCTGTCTCTTGAAACAAATCGATATAGGTAACACTTGATTCGGCTGCAAGCGAGATAAACAATTCCCTCATTTGCCGTGATAGTTTGTCATACACATCAGCTCGTGGTGTCCCGGTAAAGGCCGCCGACGTACCGACATTGCCACTACTCATCATGACAACGTGAGGACTCCGTTTTTTTGCCTCGATAAATAATTGTGTGAGTTCGGAGAGCACAAAATCAGTATTATTTTTTTGCAGAATGTCGTTAGCTCCAATCTGGAGTAGAATTAGTGCATATGATTCATCAGTATCAAACGTACGCAGTGTCTCTAGCGCCTGCCCAATAGTCCGTCCATTTTTGCTGTTGTTTACTATCGAATAGTCCAGAAAATCTGTACCAATCCGTCCAGCAATACTATCTGCCCCTTTGCTTGCTCCAGTCCCATAACCGGTACTATCTCCAAGAACAAGAATCGCAGGAGCACCGGGCACGCTTTGCTCGTACGGCCTAATCTGTAGAATCAGATAGACTGACTTAATAGTCCGCCATGTTCCAGTAAACCAAACCAGCAGCGCGAGCCCCACTAGAAACAAAATAAAAAGAGTCAATCGCATATACATACAGTTTACCACGCTACGTCTACAGCCAAAGCCACCCCACCCCCTCTCTGTAAGACTTTTCAACTTCACCCGTCTAAGGGTTTGGAGAGGAGTACAAAGACCAAAGAAACCCTAATAGCAACAGAAAAAAGGAGCAGAAGATGCTCAACAAACTAAAGAATGTCGTCACCACTCTCGTTGTCATCAGTCTTGCACTGACGACCAGTAGTGCGGTGGCGAGCGGCCGACAAGGTCAAGGATACGATCGCGATTTTAGCGGTCATGCAAGAGGCACACCGTGCCAAGTTATTTTTGGTGACCATCCGTACCTGACTGGTCAAACCTTCAGGACGACCAGCACCTTCATTGCTGATGGCAGTTACTATGCCAGTCGTTACCATAATCGCAATCCGATGTCTTCGGGCACTCTTTATCACGAGTGTGATGCAACCGTTGTTGCTTACAACTCCTTGGACAATGGCACCATCTTGCGCATTACCAATCCTCAGACAGGGATCAGCCAGCTGGCTGTGGTGCAAGACAAAGGTGGCGAAAAAGTCACCACTCGCCCTGACTTATCGAGAGGACTCCTTGAGGCACTAGGAGGTGGACGTCCCGCTGAAGAAATCGGTCTCTTGACTGACCTCGTCTACGAGATTCTCGAACCAATCAACTAAAGCACGTCCTAATGCTGAGCAGCCGCGGGTCTATTCCTATCAGGAATCGACCCGCTTTTACATATCCCAAGATTTGACCAAGCCAAAAGTAAGGGGACTCTCCCTTTAATTTTGTGAGATTGCTTGCCGCTTGGTACAATAAGGCCCTATGATACTTCCCACCAAAGACGAAGCTCGAACGATATTAGCCGCCCACGTTACCGATACCTACCAGCGTTTCCATGCCGAGATGGTTGGGCGCGCAGTCGAGGGGTACGGTGAAAAATTAGGCGCTGATGCACACCTTTGGTGGCTCACGGGCTACCTACATGATATCGATTACGATAAACATCCAACGGAACATCCCGGCCCGTCACTATCGTGGTTTGCGCAGTGGGGATACCCAGCCGAATTGATCCATGCAGTCGAAGCGCACGCCGACGGGTTCAATGGCTTTACGACCAAACCCGAAACGCCACTCGCGCACGCTCTCCTTGCCTGTGACGAAATCTGCGGTATTTTTTACGCATATCAAAAACTGAACCCGCTCCCCTTTGGTGATATGAAGGCCTCATCTATTAAAAAGAAATTCCTCGAACCAAAATTCGCCCCTGGCATTAATCGCGATCACATTACGCGCGCCCTAGAGGGTTTTGGTATCAGCATCGACGACCATATAAACAACCTCATCCAGTTCCTCGGCACGCTCCCTCACCCAAAATCTTAGGGATTGAATCCCTAAGATTAGTAAGGGGTCGAACCCCTTACTTTCACTTACGTGTGATTGCTTGTTATACTGAGTTTCTATGGCCCGAGAATTTTCTCAAAGAGTCTACGAACTGGCTCTCTCTATTCCCGAGGGACGCGTCACTACGTATGGAGCTATCGCCAATGCCGCCGGCGGCGGATCAATGGCCGCCCGCAGTATTAGCAGTATCTTAGGCAAAGCCCCAAACCCCAAAGCCATCCCCTGGCATCGCATCGTCTACGCCGGCGGTCGCGTCTGGATGAGTCCCGAATACGAAAAAGTTCGTCTAAAATTATATAAACGCGAAGGCATCCTACTCAATCCCCGTGGCTACATCGTCGATTTCGAAGAAATATTCTACGACTTCTCCGAACTCACCTAATCTTAGGGGTCCGACCCCTAAGATTTAAGTAAGGGGTTTAACCCCTTACTTATTACACTAGCTCAAACTTTGCGCTAGCTAATTTTTGGCCGTTGATTTGGATGGTTAAAGTGTGAGTTCCAAGATTTAGTTTAAAAGTCGTGGCGTCGGCTTTGAGGTGGTGATTTTTTTGTATTGATGTTGACTCACCTGCAGTTAGTGTTAGTTTCTTTATTTTAAAAACTCTTGGTTTAGTTGTGCCATTTAATTTTACAAAATCTATTATGTAGTCAACGAGTATATTCTGTGTAGTTGCACTAGTTACCGCAAAAGAAAACAACAACTTGTCTCCTCTCTTTATTTTGGCAGGGACAATTAATTCAGAAACTACTGCTACTGAGTGTGTTGAATAGCCAAGCAAAGACAAAGCGTCTACGTCCCCTTTTTTAACAAGTGTTCGCAGGGCGTGCCTAGTCATCCAGTCCAATTCACTGTCATTTTGCAACTTTGCATTGTGCCAACGTTTTAATGTCGAAACTACTATTGCAGGGTCTTTTTTACTAATGTCATTAAGATGATTGGCTACCGACCTAGTGACGTAACGTGTGCTATCAGTATGTAGTATTTCTAAATACTTAATTGGAACATTATAGTCAACACCAATTTTTTGCGACCACGGTAATGATGGTCTGGTGCTCTCACTCACTAGTCGTCTAACGTGATAATTTTTATCCCTCACCCAAGTGTCATACACTGCCAACGTCTCTTCTGGAAAATTATTTAAAAACGACTGCATTGCATCTTCCATGGAAAACCTCATCGTTATTTCCCTCAGAGTTACAAGTGATTGTTTGAGATATTTTTTATTACAACCATGTCTGACAACGTATTCGCCTAATGGAGCAAAAATAAAATTACCAAAATCATCATCGGTTTTTGTCTGATCAAGTGGTGCTGGCAAAGCCTGCACAATCGACTTCATAGCAACAGCTGGATCAGGTGACAAATAATGTCCAAGAACCTCGGTGATACAGCCAATCCGGGCTTTGAGTTCCAATTCTGGAAACTTGTTTATCACTTCACTCACAAACTTTTTTTTATTGAAATCTTTGTCAACAACAACAAATAACTCAGCTAGATATGCTACTGAATTTTTGTTAAATAAATGATCTTTGAGTGAAAACTTGTCTTTCATTTGTGGATTTTATTATACAGACAGACTGATAATTTGACGAGAAAGGCAATGCATGTTACACTCTAGTACCTTAAGATTCTCGTGTAGGGCGTCTTTAGTGGCAGTAGAAGAATTTTTGTGGCTTTCTCTGCCACCCTTACCCCTTCGATTGGTTTATAACCTGCACATTCGACCAATGCAAACGACACATTTCGTTGTTGTGGTGCGTCAATTTTTTCTCACCGTACAAAAGTACGGCTCGAGAAAAATTAACTTCCACGCCTAGAACTGTACTCGTTTACCTTGGTCTCTAAAAGTCATTTAATTTCATATATGGATTCATCAACAAGCCGACCTAGTCGGAATACAGCCTTTTCTAGTCGCCCTCGTTCAACCACTGATAGTGGTTCAGGCAGTGGTCGACGCTTTAGTAGTGACCGCAGTGGTGCTCGCCAAAGTGCGCCAGCAGCTAGTCGTGGCCCACGTCGCAGTTTTAGTAGTAGTTCGTCATCAAGCAGTTCAAGCCGTCCATCGTTTGGTGGAGCTCGTTCATTTGGTGGAGGATCACGCGGCGGTAGTCGAGGTGGTAACGGAGGTGGACGCGGCGGTCGTAAAATGCAGACGTTTGACGTCTCGCGGTACATCAACCTCAATCCAGCCGACACCACCCCCGAAGAAGTGTACGTAGCGAAAAATACCTTCAAGACCTTTGGTCTCGAACAGCCGCTAGTAACAACCATCACTAACATGGGTCTCATTACCCCATCACCAATTCAAGACCAAATCATTCCCCACATTATGGACGGTCGTGATGTAGTTGGTCTCGCTCAAACTGGAACTGGTAAAACTGCTGCGTTCCTCGTACCAATTATTAACAAAACACTCAAGCAATACAGTCGCCAGACTCTCATCCTCGCCCCGACACGTGAACTAGCTATCCAGGTAGAACAGGAACTAAAGCGTTTGACTGAGAAAATGAAAATTCTCTCGACGGTTTGTGTGGGTGGAATGAATATTCGTCCCCAGATTCAAGGATTGCGCCGGCCTAACCATTTCATTATCGGCACACCGGGTCGTGTCCAGGACTTGATTGACCGTGGTCACATCAAGCCAGCTGGATTTTCAACCATCGTTCTCGACGAAGCCGACCGCATGCTCGACATGGGATTCATCCACGACATGCGCAAGATTCTCAAAGACGTACCTGATCCACACGAAACACTATTCTTCTCAGCCACTATGTCTGACAGTGTGAAAGGTATGATTCATGAATTCATGAATGACCCAATCACTATTTCAGTGCGCAAGAAAGACATCACTGGCAGCATTACCCAAGACGTTGTGTATTACGAACCACACACAAAATTCAACACATTGGTTGATCTACTCAAGAAACCTGATTTCACTCGTGTGATTATTTTCGGCGCTATGAAGCACAGTGTGGAAAAGCTATCGCAAGAACTCACACGTGCCGGCATCAAATCAGATGCCATCCACGGCAACAAGAGTCACCCACAGAGACAGCGTGCACTCCAGAATTTCAAAACTGGTCGCGTGCAGGTACTAGTAGCAACCGACGTTGCTGCCCGTGGTATCCACGTAGACGACGTCTCACACGTAATCAACTACGATTTGCCAAATGCGTATGAAGATTATGTACACCGGATTGGACGGACGGGTCGCGCCGACAAACGCGGTCAGGCTTTGACCTTTGTTACGAAGTAACAAAGACTTCCACAAAGAGCGCATTCCGTTGTTGTCCCACGCAAAATACTTTTCAACGTACAGTCGTACGCCTCAAAGTATTTTACTCGGACGCCTAGGACTGCATCTCTTTCTGAAAGTCCAATGAGGCATTCTCACTACATGACTACAATAGAAAATACGCCCAGGCTTCGCCTGAGCGTATTTTCTATATAAAAAGGGAAAATATGATAATCTAAGTGTTATATGAAATTTATTCTTTTGGCGATTGGTGGGTTTATTTTACTGATGATTATTAACGCTTTCCTTGGAGGGTCACCAGTTTAGTCATGATTCCGTTGAAACAAGCTCCTCCCGCTTTAGTTAGCAGGAGGAGCTTGTTTTACTAAATTTTATCGCTGTAATCGAGCCTA
>JAYTKW010000011.1:0-19861 GCA_043729945.1 Candidatus Kaiserbacteria bacterium
TTTCAGCCACCGATACCGTTCTTCTTGAATTGTTTCAGCCATAGATATAGACATTCCTTAATGATAAAGAAAAGGGCCAAATGTGTTTAGACATTACAAAAATACATTGACAAATGAGCATTTATATGTATAATATATGTCGAGACTGCACATTACAATCAAATAGGAAGGATACCTAAATATGGCAACCGCAACTCGCATTTTTGGTTTGACCGATGCCTTGACTGCGTTCATCAAGCGCTTCAAGACGAAAGACGAAATCACCCAGCGGGACGTTCAGCGTGCAGTGCGCGATGCGCTCGCAACGCAGGACATTCTGCGCCAATTGACCCCGTTCGGCGAACGTGTTGAGTCTGCTCGCAATCAACTCAACGGCACCACATGGACTTCCGCCAATGGCAAAGACGCATTCTTGCGTCACGTGTACGGGGATGTGCCCTACTACCAGTGGTTCTTGCTCGCTATCGACGAGAACCCCACAGCAGATGACTGGAAGTCCATCGCAAACCAAATCTGGCCTAACGGCAGGAACATGCCGATGCAGATGTGGGCAGATGATGGTTCTCCGCAGTGCGGTGCCCTCGAGGTTGAAGGTCGCACCCGCATCAACGGCTGCATGCAGTTGCGTGTCCGTGGAGCAAGACAGGTCGTGACCGAACTGCGTATCGGCAGTAAGGTGTTGCCGCTCTTCGGCGCTGGCTGGACCGAGCTGTGGTTGAACTCCTCGTGGGAGCCCAATACGCCATTCCTGCGGTTTGACCATCTCTATGAACACGGTCTGCCGTACGAAACCTTTGCAATCGAAGTCGAGCACCTCCTGAAAAAGCTTCGCACCCTGCAGTACGGACCTTCCGTCGACAAATAAGACCATCTGCTGGTCTCACCTACAGCCCTTGGACAGTCCGTCCGCGGGCTGTTCTTTTTTATGCCATAAGCTCTTGTAGTATTTGTATGCTTGATTTTATGTACTCTCTATCCTGATAAAGTTCTGAAAGCCACGCTAGTGTGTCACGCGTACAAAAACGAGCATTCACTTTAGTGGATGCCATTTTTGTTGCGTGATCCCACGAGTAAACAGTCTGTGAGACTGTTTGCGGGGGGATCGAAAAGCGCTTTGAGTTAGTTTGTGAGCATGGCGAAACAAACTAGCCGAACGCAAACTAACTTGCGTATTTATGTGTTCACAATTGGATGTATACTGTACTGATGAAAGTAGTAGTTTTTGTGGTGGGTATTTTGTCAGGTTTGTCAGTGCTTTATCTGTGGGTGTTATTGAATGAAAAAGTGCTGACAAACCTGGCGGATGAACCAGGATCAATTAAAACCACTGACAGTATCAGTACTAGGGTAGCAAGCACTACCATACCCATCGCGACCAGCAGCACGACTGAGCCAACTATAGCTACCGAGGTGGAAGCGGCCTCTGCTTTAGAGCAAGATTTTGTTACCCCTGTTAATAAGATTAAAAAACAAATCTCGATACCAGACATATCACAGTTGCAACCTGTAATTACTACAACACCAAACCACCCAGTACAAGCAGATTTCATATCTCAAGTAATCATGTTAATTGAAGAAGCAACTAATAAATTTCGCGCGCGAAACTCTCTCCCCACTTTTGCGAGTGACGGAAAATTAGGAGCCAGTGCTCATTCATACAGCAGACAGCTTTCAATTGACGGAGCGCTGTCCCATATTGATAGTAACGGCTGTGATCTGACATGTCGGTTTGCTTTATCGGGTTACAAAGCTCGGGCCTGGGGTGAAAACCTCGCACTAATGGAGTTCGCGGAAAGACCTACACCTGAATACATCGCTAATTTTTTTATGAGTGAATGGGAAGCGAGCTCCGGGCACCGAAAAAATTTGTTATCTCCTGTTTTTACGCAGCAAGGTATCGGAATTACCATGGACGCAGATTCTATATATGTTGCCGTCCATTTTGCAAAAAATATAGACACAGCCCCATAGTAAATTAACTAGAATAGGTACAGCTTACTAAGTACTCTACTTTTGCTATAATATATGTGTGATGAAAGAGACTACTGTTTCAAGTTTTAGGCACCGTGTACCAGCTGATGTACTTCAGATGTTACAGTCTCGGCCGGAGGTTTCGGAAATATGGAATACGTTGACGCCACTGGCCCGCAATGAATGGATATGTTGGGTTACGATTGTTAAAAAGCCAGGGACTCGGACAGAGCATCTAACGCGGCTAAGTGCGGATTTACTGCGCGGTAAGCGGCGGCCCTGCTGCTGGCCGGGGTGCCCGCACCGGAGGCCGAGTGCACAAAAATGGTTTACTAAAAAAACTACCTAAATACAACTATGAAATCACTACTAGTATGTACTGGATTATCCCTCGTGGGCACCGGTGTTGTTATTTTGAGCTGGTACACCTTGGCTACACCACAGGCGCTAGCGCCCGCCACTTCATCCACGCCGGTAGTTGCGACAGGTACGGTGACTACGAGCACTCCAGAGACCACAACAAAGCCAGCGCCAACCCCCATCTCCTCTATCCCGCCAGTAATTTCTCCTACCGGTTCACCGTTTGGATCGGCGGCTAGGTTTACTATTTCAAGTCGTAGAATCTATACTGATGGACTGGAGGTTACTCTAAAGAACATCACGGACTCACGCTGTAAGCCAGATGAGCAGTGTATTTGGGCTGGTGAACTGGCGCCCGAGTTTACTGTGACTGGCGGAAAATTTGGGAAATCAGTGTACACGGTAACTCTCGGTACGATACGCAATACTTCGACTACCCAGGATCAATACAGGTTTTCGATAACAGATGTTTCAACAACAGATGTGCTACTGATGGTCACTACTAAACCAGAAACTAGCGCAATGGGGACCATCCGCGGAACCGTCAGTGTTAGCCCCATTTGTCCGGTCGAACGAGTTGATACCCCTTGTGTCACACCTCCTGAAGTGTACACATCAAGAAAAATCGTCGTATACAACTCATCGGGTACAAGTAAAATACAAGAAACTGCTCTTCAGGGTGACGGTTCGTATTCTCTTGAATTAAACCCGGGTGACTATCTACTCCAGATTGTACCTGCCGGCATTGGCGCAGGAGAAAAGAAGTCAGTGACCATAAAAACTAACACAACCAAAACTATTGATTTTGCTATTGATTCGGGGATTCGGTAAACAGTCTACTGATCACCAAACTCTTTTCTAATTTGTTGTTCATTTGCCGCATCCAGTGATTTTTTGAACCGGACTCCGGACTTTCCTTTCACTCGCTTTTCACACTCAGTCCAAGTAGCGTGTGTTTGCACGACACCGAGAACGCAACTCACATACGAATAAGCCTTTTGCGCAGAACGTTTACGAGCTTCGCTTCGTTCCGTGGCTTTGGACTGATCAAAGGTTACGTCTTCGATAGAAAATCCATAGGTGCTTTTGGGTCCATTATATAGAGGGAAGGTGCCTGTCTGGGCAAATGTCGAGGCGATCGTATCAGCTCGCTCGTTCCCTACTATCCCTACGTGACCGGGTACCTTGTGCCACTTGATTTCGGTCTGTTTTAGCAACGGAAGCAGTGCTTGCCATAATTCTCTATTGGCTACTTCGGTTTTATTTTTAGTTTGCCAACCGTTTTTTACCCATCCAAAAATCCAACCAGTAGCTCCCGCCACCACGTATTTCGAGTCAGTGTAGATAGCAACCGGTTGCCCAATACTCGCTACCTCAGCGAGAGCGGCTACGACCGCTGCCAATTCCATTTCGTTATTGGTAGTCCGAGCTTTGTGTCCACCTAGCTCTATCACGCGGTCTTTGACTAAAATCACAACCCCAAATCCACCAGGACCCGGATTGCCCTTGGCTGCTCCATCGGAAAAGATAGTAATAGTCTGGGTCATCGTAGGCTCCAGTTTATCATACTCGGACACACCTCCCTCCCCCAGTCGCTATTATCTCGGTTGTTTGCTAGGATGCTCATATATATGAAAATTATCTCAGCCAAATTTATTAAGGGCGTGGTTGGTTCTGATACCATCTTGTCTGATGGAACACCCCAAATCGCCTTTATCGGGCGTTCCAATGCTGGTAAATCAAGCTTGCTTAACTCACTTACTAACTCCCGGAAGTTGGCAATTACGAGTGATACCCCAGGTCGTACCCGCGAGATCAATGTATTTATGATTAATGAATCACACTATTTTATTGACCTGCCGGGCTATGGCTATGCTCGGGCTGGAGCTCGGACTTTGGACAAGTTAGGGGCTATGATTTCCTGGTATCTATTTGATTCAGATAACAACCCAACGGTAGTGTTATTGATTGATTCGTTGGTTGGACCGACGGTAGATGACCTGGGGATGTTGCGGGAATTAGAAAAAGTCGGTCGGAACATTGTAGTGGTTGCCAATAAAGTCGATAAAATTAAAAAATCTCAGTACCAAAACAGGCTACAAGAACTCGGGCAGCTCATTCCCGGACACACACTCTTTCCCTATTCTTCGAAGACTAAAATTGGTATTGAAGAACTCACTAATAAACTACTGGGAGCTGGATAGCTATACGCTTGGAGGGAGCTCAATGACCTGTCCGGGTGTTCCCTCTCGTTTAATGCCATACTAGGTAAAACCTGGATAACTATGGAGAACTTTCTTTTAACCTACGGCTACATTATATTTTTACCCCTCTCAATTATTGAGGGGCCGATTGTGACGATTGTCGGGGCTTTTTTGGCGAGTCAGGGAATTTTTAATGTCATCGTCATTTACATTCTAGCCCTCTTGGGTGACATGATAGGTGATGTACTCTACTACACTATTGGACGTTATGGCGGCGAGAGACTACTCAGACGCTACGGGAGATTCTTTGGTATCACGACAGAGAATCTCGCCTTGGTTAAAACAAGGTACTTCACTACCACAAAATCTTTGTGGAAAATTATCACGCTGAGCAAAGTGACCCAAGCGCCGTCAGCGAGCATTCTCTTGACCTGTGGAATATTGCAGGTTGATTTTAGGGACTACGTCGTCATTACTTTTTTGAATAACGTGGTTAAAGTATTAGTCTTTCTCCTGGTTGGATTTTATTTTGGAATGCACTACACAACTATTGATTCATATCTGGCTAAAAGTTGGCTCGTCTTTATTCCGCTTGTGCTCATTCTTGCCTACTTGTTGGTTCGCGCCCGTGCACAACAAAGGCACAGTAGTACTGACTCATAAACTTTATTGGATGCCAGCTATTGAGCTAAAGCTTGGGCCATTGTGAATGAGCCGTTAGTAAAGGTGAGCTGCTCAATACTCGATATACGACTCACGTTACCAGCCGTGTCAGTAATCTCATAGTCACTTCCACTCTTACGAATAGTGTACGCACTTCGAGGACTACGAAATTCCACGATATCGATACCATCACCACCAGATAGGACATCATATCCTAAACTAGCTATAAAATAATCATTCGCCCCGCGGCCAAACATTTGGTCATTACCTGTTGTTCCTAAAATCCGTTCAACATTAATTAGTACTGACCCTAATTTCAAAGTAGTTGCCAATGCCGTCCCACTAAGAGCAGGACCAGTTTCACTATTTTTATCTTCGAGTAAACTCCAGTACGAGGCGGTCACTGTAATTCCGCGTATGTCCACCGTGGCGTTGTTTTCGACTACTGTATAAGCAGGTACCGAGTTGGTTAATTTTAACTCTGAACCTAATTTAGAATTGGTATTAATAGCATTCACATAAATACCTTTAGTACCCAGGGATACAACGGCCGTGTTAATACCTGGTCCACCAGCTAAGTACAAACCGCGTTTATTTACTGCTACTGAGTTGGTGAAAACTGGTTGTGCACCTGTAACCGGAACTGGTGTTGGTGTTGGTGTTGGTGTTGGTACTGGAGTTGGAGTTGGTGTGGGTGTCGGGGTTGGAGTTGGAGTTGGAGTTGGAGTTGGAGTTGGAGTAATCGGAGTAGTAGTAGCTACATAGGTAGTTGATACATCACAATGTTTAGGAGTCCCCTTGATCGGATCACCGAATTTACCATTGCTACAGTTGGTACCATACCGAAAAACTTTTTCTACGTAGGTGCTATTGGCACCATACCGCACAAGTTTGGTACCTTTAAAGCGACAGCGATCATTCTCATTTGCACAGAACTCCCAACCCACGGTTGAGGTAGCTACCGGGGCTGGGGTTGGGGTTGGGGTTGGGGTTGGGGCTTTCAACAAAAAAGTATCAGCCACCCAACCATCGATACCGGTGTCGAAATTAACATAGACCCAGGTGAAGCCATTTGCACTTTGGGCGGCTTGGGATCCAACAACGCCACGTGCACCAACAGCTTGCTGGCCAACAATACCTGCACTGGTACTGTAAGAAGCACGTGCATTTATCGCGCTGGTTGTCATAACTCTCTCGCCATTCGTGAAGTTTACTATTACTGGCGGTACCGGATTTGGTGTTGGAGTCGGAGTTGGGGTTGGTGTTGGTGTTGGGGTTTGGATTCGTGTCGGTAATGTGGTGGATTTTTGTAGTTCACTACGAATGTACGCAACGATTGCTTGATAATTTTGACGAACGAGGGGATGAATTGTTTGCGGTACTGGGTAGTTAGCTGGCGCCGGTACACCATAGGTTCCCATGTAGGTTACTAAACTGGCCAGGAAATAAATGGTGGGACGACCATGTGGAGCATCATCCTCGTATAATTCAGCCGCCGTAATTCCTGAAGCCGGTGTATTAGTTAATACTTTACTGATGGTTGAACCAACTGGAATCATGCTGATTTTTAGATTCGGTCGAGCCGACCGTAAGCCATTATAGTACGTTGTCCACCAATTAACCCAAGCGCCTTGGGTGTACGCATTGTAGGTGGCAAACTGTTGAGCGTTTGGTGGGAATGATGGTGAATAAGAATCCATGTTCGGCCAATTTTCGTAAATGACCATAGAAACGCCGGGCTCCTGAGTTTCGACCCAATCCATAACTTGTAGAGTTGCTCCCTGGACACTGCGGGGCTCATTGTAATAAGGAGCGGTTGGTGCCTGATATTGAATGAAGTTTTCTGGCGTAATAATAACAGAGTTAAAGTTGATTGCACTAAAGGGTTGACCCCCGTCTGGATTCCAGGCGTTTGTCACACCATTTAAGCCCCAATTTGGATCAGCCGGTAGTGTATCTGCATGTGTTTGCATAAACCCATATTGCCCAGACATACTATATTGTTGATTATTTGCTTCAGCAAAGGCATCCATCCAATACGGGACCGCTAATTGGGGAGAGCTGGGTTGATTAACTACAATAGCGTGCCACAGCAGACTGTGGCCAAAGAAGTATTGTTTAATTGATTGCATTGGAGTTGGTGTTGGTGTTGGTGTTGGTGTTGGTGTTGGTGTTGGTGTTGGTGTTGGTGTTGGTGTTGGTGTTGGTGTTGGAACTACGACAGGTGCCCTTAACAAAAACGTATCAGCCACCCAACCATCGATACCTGTGTCGAAATTAACATAAATCCACGTGTAGCTATTTAATGAGACCGCTGGCAAAACACCAACTGTTCCCACTATACGAGTTGGCTGACTACCGAGTAACAGCCCCGCAGTACCAGCTTGTTGTCTGACATTGACCGTATTTTGAGTAACGATTCTCGTCCCTGGTGAAAATATACTCATCACCGGTGGTACAACTATCGGTGTTGGAGTTGGAGTTGGAGTTGGAATCGAACCTAACGTCAGTGGTCGAATTGTACCATCAGAAAAAATTAGTCGTTCTACTCCAAAATAATAATCGGAACCATCTGGACCCACGCTACGGAAACCAGTACCAGCGGGTGAAATCACATATTGAGTTGGTATCCCTTGGAGCAAGGCGGTGTCGGTTCCTTCACCGCCACTGACGCCATCATTACCCTGGCCAGCATACAGCACGTCATCACCAGCGCCCCCTAATAGATAGTCTTCTTGGGTGGTGCCAGCTAAAGTTTCAGCGCCGGTGCCACCACGAACTACTAGACCTTGTCTGAAGTGATTGCCACCTCTATTTTGCCACCAGGCGGGCGTGCTGACGTTGAGGGTGTCGAGCAACCGAGCACGAGGTGGATTATCATCAAGTGATGCACGTAATCCCCACGAACCAAATTTGGTTGGTCGGCTGACATCAACAAACTGCATAAACGGTCCATCCCCAATTGCTCGCCACCGATCCCAGAGAGTTTGGTACAGATCCGCCATTTGCTGACTACGTACAAAACCTTCGAGATGCGCCTGGAGTTGATTTAATTCCGCTACTGGAATATCGGTAAAGGCCGAATGGTGCACATGTTGACCACCTTCATATAAAATTAAATCAAGATTATTGGTTGTAGCTATCGTTTTCTGCTGGCCGAGAAAAGTAAATAACTCTGGCAGACTGCCTTCGGTTAAGCCAGCAATCTCGCCGCGAATCATCCGGGCATGATAGTCGTAATCATTAGTGGTAGAGTCTTGTATCACTCGCAATAGCGCTGCACGTTGCGCGGCATTGCTAACAGCTGCCCCTCCGAAATACGATGTGACCGCAATCGCATCAAAATAGGTTACCGGGGCTACATACTGACTGGGAGAAGCTGCCTTCCACAGCGGCGCTTGCAAGATCTGATTGGTGAGCCACGGGTTATAGGCAAAGGCACCAGCCACCCGAACAAGTCGTGAACTAGATTGACTACCAAACGTATCAGACCAAATTTTCAGCACCTGCGAAGCACGCTTGCCATAATAGTTAGCATACCCAGAGGCGTCAGCACTACCAAACTCTGTCCTAGCCAGTGTAATCGCCGCTTGGGTTTGTCCAAAGGCAAAGTTCCAGACTTCATTAGAGTATTCAACATGCGCCACGAGTGACGGATCAAGGTTATCCCTAACGTAGGTAGCGAACTGCCGTGAGAAATTATCGTCAGCATAAAATGGAATGTTGAACCATGGGTCGGCTCCGATTTCATTTGCTAAACGCACTTGTATCTCAACCGGAACACCAGTAGTCCAGGTGTAATTAGGAACGAGTGTTCGACTATCCCAATTACGAAGCGATGCGTTGTTAATCATCATCCAATCCATAAAACGAACCTGTCTACTATTTTCAATCAACTTTAACCAGGCTGGGTTAAAGATAGCCCCAGCCGCGTATAGATCAGCGTGCTCGGCTTTAACTATCACGATATTGCGGATGTAGTTACTGGTTCGATTCGGGTCGGTAGCCATTATATTTAGCCCAAAGATACCAGTACCACTAAGCGTAAAAGTAATGCGTCCAGGTGTCTGTTGTACATTTTGTGCACCAGAAAGAGCTATTGTACCCGCACCTTCGTAAGTTAAAATATAATTACCCGCCCGAGAGAGTGGCGCCCCGTACTGGGGATTATCCCAATCCCAGACAGTTCCAATATGGCTCAGTCCAGTCGGAATACGAGTCGGCCAACCATTTTGGTCGAGAGACCCCCCGGCTTTTATTTCGGCCGATTCCATCCCTCCCCACTGATTGGGCCTATGTCCAATCCATTCCCTGGACATTTTCATGATATCTAAAAACGGCATTTCCACACTCCAGTCAGCCAGACCATCAAGCCCCAGAGCTAGGCTCGGATTGGTATTGCCAACCGTACTCTGCAGTGGCGGGTAGGTAGGCACTCCTTGCGCCGCCGCCGTATTTGTAAAAAATATCGGCACGAGGCACGAGAACAGAACAAATCCAATCAGGTAAAGTGTAGTGCGGGCTTTAGTAAAGGTCATGTTCGTTGTATATAAATGATAAATTTCTCTCGACAGACAGAGCGAGGGGCGTGCGTTCGACGTACATCTATATCTAGTATAAGTAGTTAGCAGGCTTTGGAACATGCCTAGGCTGTGTGTAACGTCGTATTTCAACCATTTCTTAAATCATCTAAGAAGGGCCTCACCCACCCTGCCAAGCTCGCACTGCGTCAACAGGATAGACGAGCATCAACACGTTTAGGAACAAGTTATCGCGTATCATATAAGCAACGCCAATTTCTAGCACGAGAATAAATAGTAGCGAAACCCACCAAGGCACAAAACGAGCAAAGAAGAAACCCGCCACCATAAAACCAATATCACAAACTGAATTGAGAATACTATCGCCCATATACCCAATAGCAATGGTGCCCTCGCGATATTTATCAATGATAAAACTAGAATTTTCAAGAATCTCCCAACCAGCTTCGATAATGGTAGATAGCAGCAAACGAGTTCCGAGACTAAGATACCGCTTAAATATCCAGAAAAAACCAAAAAAAATTAACCCATGAATAAAATGAGACGCCGAGTACCAGTCAGAGATTTGCTGTGAGGCCTCGGGACTGCCAATATCACTCACCCACCACAATAGTTGACCAGTAGTACTGACCCAAACCCGACCAAGGAGCGCCAACACACCAGCCGTGAGACCAATAATAATTACCGACCATAACACCCCGCGAAATAGAGTCATACAAAACAGTATAACGTAACGTGTACCACGCACACCAGCACTATGCCCAGACATTTACAATATTATTCACTGATTGCCTGGCACGAGAAGATAGAAAAATCGACTACTTTCTGTTGCTGATACGGCATGTTACATTACTCACATGAACAACTTTCTCAAGTATGGTGGTATTGTGGTAATTTGTCTCTTTGCGGGAATTGGAATTGCCGTAACTATAGTTTTCTTTGGCATGCAACAGGGACTGCTTAATGTGCGCGGTTCGATTATGGAACGTAACGCCTCATTTGGACCGGTCACTAAAATACTACGGCCAGACACAGCCAGTTCCAGTGAACCCGCCGGTAACGGGTGTCGTGAGGGACTAAGTCAGACTGACCCCTGTGAGTGGTCCGAGACAGCGCAATGGGAAGTAGTCAGAGGTGGACTGCAAAAAGACGCTGCCATCATTAACCGGGTTGCAGCTGAAACAGGAGTGCCTGCCCGAATGATTGCGGCAGCTGTTGTCCCTGAGCAGACGCGATTTTTTACTGATAACCGCGAGGTGTTCAAGCGTTATTTTGAACCACTTAAACTCCTCGTATCACTTTCAAAATTCTCACTCGGAGTATCGGGTATAAAACAAGAAACCGCCGCTCTAATCGAAACCTACTCGAGTGATGTCACGTCCCCCTTTTATCCGGGGCCGGAGATCGCTCCCCTACTGGCCTATGCTACAAGCGACACCGACAACTCACACGCCCTCTTTAATCGCTTGACTGACGAAAAAAATCACTATTATTCCTATCTTTACACCGCAGTATACCTCAAGCAAGTAACAGCTCAGTGGGCTGCCTCGGGCTACGACGTTTCAAATCGTCCCGATGTTCTGGTCACGCTCTTTAATCTCGGCTTTAATACCTCACAACCAAAAGAAAATCCCCAGGTCGGTGGTGCATCAATTACTATTGGTGGTCAATCCTATAGTTTTGGATATCTGGGCACTCTCTTCTACCAATCTGATGAATTATTGTCCGAATTTCCTATTTAAAGTACCAACAAAAGAACTCCCGCATCTAGCGGGAGTTCTTTTTGGAGAGTGAGGTAATTGAATATGATTAATTGCGATCAGTTTCAAACGATTCAACATCACCACACACTAGTGTTTCATCATCATCCTCATCGTCGTACTCGACACAAATGCGGAAGAAATGTTCCGTATCATCATCGAGCCCATAGACGGTAGACGAATATGATCGGTCGTCATCAAGATTTGATGTAAGGAGAATTTTACGGAGATTATCGCCATCAGTAACAATGTCATTGTAACGATTTTCATCCTTTACATCGTCAACCATATCTTCGTCTTCACCATAGACAAAGAAAGCAATACCATTTTCATAATCGTTCATGTCAATTTGACCATTTAGTTCCGCCTGGTCGGTATCGATATTGTCTACCTCGTCAGTCGTAGCGTCAGGTACGTCGTCATTGCTATTGTTGTTGTGATTATTAGAGTTATTACTCTGATAGTTACTGTCATAACGGAATGATTTAATCATTCCCTCTGCAAAGCGACCGTCTTCACCTTCGGCTACAGCTCGGTAATAATAAGTTTTAGCCGAGCTTAAGTCAGGCGCAATAATAGAAAAATCGGTTGAGCGGCCAGAGCGGCCGTTGTCAATTGTGTATGATGGAGTACTGTATGACAGCAATCCCATACTCGAACCATACTCGAACCATACGCGGGCGTCACCGTCGCGCCTGAAATTAATTCGGCCAGAGAGTTCTACTGAATCGTTATCATCTCCATCAACGGCAATCGTTTCAACTGAAACGTAGCTTGATTGTGAAGAACCGTTTACAAGCAGTGCATTGAGCTGCAGTTGGAGCTGCGCAATGAGACTATATAAATACGCAATTTGCTGTTGCTGGCTAGCTGTTTGGTACGTAGCCGCCTGTGCACCTTGTGGTAGTGCAAGCGTCAACATGAGAACCGGCAGAACCATCCATTGTAGAGTTTTTTTCATGACACTAAAATTTAAATAATTAAGGGATATGAATAAACGCCGTGCGTATCCATGTGCCATTACGGCCCACTAATTCATATCTACAATTATATCATAGTTTGCAGAAAATGCAATAGAAGCAAGATGGAGCTGGGTGGTAATTAAATCGAGCGCCAAGTACTGTCTTGGCGGACCAAGAGAGTAACCGCCTGTTCTGGGTGAGCCATTACTTCCTCGACAATGCGTTCGGCTCGCACCCCTTGTGAACCTTTGATCAATACAATATCGCCTGGTTTTAGATACGCCTGCAGTTCCCGACCGGCCCGAGCGGCATCATCGTACTGGAAAATATATTTTTCATGCAAACCATGTTCGAGAGCGGCTTCGGCTGTTTTGCGAGACCGCACACCGACGGTAAACAATACGTCAACCACAGCGGCCGCCTGTTCGCCCGCCTGTTCATGGGCTCTTGATGAGTACTGTCCTAATTCGAGCATATCGCCGAGTACCGCAATCTTGCGGGTGGCGCTACGGAGTTCACGCAGTGACTGCAGGGCCGATTCAACCGCAATCGGTGACGAATTGTAGGTATCATCAATAATGAGCGAACCCTTAATCCCCGGGAGCATGCGCATTCGCCCCGGCGGACCGAGATACAAAGCGAATGCTTCGGCGACCGCCTGGAGGGGAATCGCAAACTGATCAGCTACCGCAGCGGCAGCGGCTGCGATATAGGCATTTTGTACCCCAACCGAACCCATCATTTTAACAACGACTGTTTCGTGTAAATGGGTGACCGAGAAAGACGAACCGACTGGCTGATCATCATGATAGATTACTTCGTCGTGCGAAGAGGTAAAGTGCGACGGCACATACCGACTAAAACCAACCGCCGACTGCCGCACGTCCCCGGCTACCTCTTGGAGTTTAGTGTCATCATGATTGTAGATAAAGACTCCATCAGGCTTTAGCGCCTTGAGCAGTTCCAGCTTTTCAGCCACGACGGCTTCGGGGGTACCAAAATATTCAACATGTACTGGCACATCAGGCAAACGGGTCATGACAATAATGTCTGGCTTGAGCCAACTAGCAAGCGCCGCCATATCACCTGGTCTGTCGACACCACATTCAAGCACAAGAACCTCCGGGTAATTGTGGCTCCCCCACATCACCACTGCCCCATCAATAAAATTCTTCATCCACAAAAATGGATTCCCCCACGCATTTGGCAACCCGAGCACAGACAAAGGCACTCCAATTTCTGAATTAAAACTCTTCTCACTCTTGCGCGTCTGGCGGTGGTTTTTGAGGACCGAGAAAATAGCGTCTTTGGTTGATGTCTTACCGACGCTGCCAGTCACCGCAATAATAAACGGCTTGTGGCGCCGCAACGTCACCTTCGCCTCATAAGTCAGCACCGCCACCACAAAATTCTTAAAAAGCTGTTTCATTCCAGAATACGTAAAATTAATAAAAGCACCTCCAAGGTTAAAATCATTTTAACACCCTCCCCACCCAAAATCCAAAAGTTATTAAAAATCGAAGGCCGGTCCTTCGACAAAAATTAAAGTAACATACTTTTAATTATACAACTCACTGTGTGAGCCAATTGCTTCAAGCACAACCATATCCTTAAAAGAGTTGTCAAAAATTACACGTATATCACCAGATACATTAAAGCTCCATAACTCTTTCATTTTTCCTGAAAGTTTATGGGTATTAAGTGTGGGGCTGTGAAAATCATTGAGAAACAAAGTAATTCTGTTTGCGAATTCTTTTTGTATCTTCGGCAACTGTTTTTTAAACTGTTTGTCAAACTTTTTAGTAGTTGTGACCAGCATACACTAAGAATTGAGATGCTTCATAAGTTCGTCTACGGTACTAAATGGTCCTGAGGTTTTGCCTGCCTTGTATTCCGCTCGCGCTTCTTTAACCAACTCTTCTAAATACGGAGTCATCTTATGGGCAACCGATAATTCCAACTCGCCCGTCCGCGCAAACTGGCTGAGGGTAGCATTTACAATAGCGCTCAGAGAAAGCCCAATCTCCGCCGCCCGCTTCTGCGCCCGCTCCTTAACATGCAAATCAATCTTCAAATTAACCTGGGTTTTCATATATCTATAGTATATACACCTGGTATTAGGTGTCAAACGCTATTTTCACGGAGTAGTCACCTTGGAGAGAAAATTATGTTAAAAAACTAGTTGGGTATATACTTTGTTAATCATGGCCACACCTCAAATTAAATTAACTCAAATCAAATTCTGGCTTGAAAATGAGGCTCGAACTAAAAAGAGTCTGCCCCTACTAGCAAACATTGAGGAATTGTTATCAAAAACCGATACTGAACTTTATTGGGATGAAATCCCTGGTGTATTTTCATCACTGCAGGCTACCGTTGATCAAAGTAACAAAGTTATCGCGAACGAACAAAGCATATTACTAAAACTCTTTGCGCATAGAGAAACATATGAAATCAGACAATTTGTTGCAAAATTTACTGACAGTCCAGAGACACTAACTCTTCCAGGTTAATTTTGTATGGCAAACAAATTTGTAACACCAACTGAGGTCGCAGAGAAAATAGATGCGGCTGTAGACTCAATAAATAAAACAATGGGTGCGGTTGTACTTGTTTTAATTGTTGCGCTCATTGCATTATTGGTATCAGTAGCAGCAATGGTTATAGACACTTTTCAAAGTCGTACTGATGCTACTAACAATCTAAATATGAGCGTCGAGTATTTAAACCAAACGATAATGGAAAGATTTCCAATTCAAGAAATTCTTACAAACCCAACAAGACAAAAATAGTGAATGAGGTGTAAGAAACTATTCATTGTTGTAATTCAAGCTTATTTGAAGATTCGTTGCGACAATTATTACCTGTCAAACCCAAATTTGGAGCGGAATGCGTCCAGATGCGAGGCTCCATGGGGTGCGGGCCAAAGCCGTACTTTTCTGCGAAGGACCGACCTTCGGAGAAACGATTCATGGTCGTCTCCTTCTCCGAACGAACGTTCGGCGTTTGGGTTGAGACGCCCTGCTATATGGGGATATTAGAGTGGACACATACTAGCTGTTGTGCCATACTCTTGATGCGGACCCCCTTCTTGGGCGTCTGTGTTCTGGCGCAGCAGGGGATATAGTTGCAAGCTTGGCCCCTGCGGCGTTCCGAAATTTGAATAGACTCATCAATCCTCCATCTCGGGGGATTATTTTTATATACAACCGGTTAGATTTTTTCTACGAAGGACTGACCTTCGGGGAAACGAACAAAAACAGCCCATAAAACGTGTCATGGGACTTACGCTTTGTGGTCTGTACTTCAGATACTGCTGAATATTGAAATAAACAGCAGAATTATACCGACAACACCAATCAACAATCCGCAAAACATCAGGAGTCTCAGTGAGAAGTAAATCCGAATATTCTCACCAAAACTCTCTGCGTCTTTGAGGTATATTGGGGCACGATACTTGGCAAAGAACACGCAACCCCAACCCAGCAGTGCCATGAAAAACCAAAGCCACCAGGTGTTCGTAATAAATGCCATCACATCCTTCCTTTCGTCGCTGGAATAACTTTACCTATTTAGAGTATCACACAAAATTAGTGTGTCAATTTTTTCTAGATGAATTTGCACCCTAACCGCACAAAAATTTGCAGGCTAATTGCTCAGACTAAAACACCTGCACACTCGGTCTATATGACACACAAGCTTTCACCGGATGAGTTTCTCAGAAGGTCGGTCCTTCGGAGAAACCTTCGGAGAAAAATTTGGGTTTTAATGCGCCGAGATTCAAGGCGACAAGAAGTGCGGGCGGGAGGCGTACTTTTTCGTACGCTGACCAACCAAACGACGCGGGCAACGCAGCAGATGCTGATAGAAAATCAAAAATTATGATTTGGGCTTCAGCGCATGCAGATGCAAGGCGTGCAATGTAAAAAATTGTGAGCCGTACCTTAATGTACGGTGAACAATTTTTTACATTGCAACAACGCAGCAGGTGCGTGTGATCAAGTCCAAATCATCGGTCGGGGGGGATGGAGTAATAGTTAATCAAAAACTTCGTAATATCAATAAATGGCGTGGTTAAAGTCTCACTCGCGTACTGCACACCTTTTGGTTCCACAGTGTATAAGAAAACTAGAAATTTTGGATCGTACGATGGAAAATAGCCAAAGAATGAATGGAGGTATTTATCATCATAATACCCTCCGCCGTTGGGGTTAGAAATCTGGGCTGTTCCGGTTTTAGCAGCGACCGAATGATGTGGAAGTGACACTGTTCCTTGGCGTAATGCTTTATCGACGACGGTCGTGAGCATACGTGAGACGGTTTCGCTCGTTTGCGGAGTGAACACCTGTGCGCCGGGCGGAAATTCGATATTTTTTGTGGTGCCGTCTTCGTATTTAATGGCTGATGCAATATGCGGCGTCACCAGATGTCCACCATTACCAAGAGTTGCCAGTGCCCTGGCAGTCTCAATTGGCGTCATGGCAATCCCCTGCCCAAACGACGCGGTGGCGTATTCCACATCTCGGGGCGAGTCGAGGTTATCGACGAGGCCTTTGGCCTCGCTTGGTAGATCGATTCCAGTCTCACTACCGAGTTGCAGTGCGGTAAAGTAACTACGAAATTTATCCTTACCCATCAATTTTACAATATGCGCTACACCGGTATTGAGTGACTGATTGAGCACCTCTTGCATCTCCACTGTCCCCCGACCTTTGCCGTCAAAGTTTTTAATCGTAAAGGTGTTGAGGTCAATAAACCCCGCATCATAGTATGTCGTACGCGGAGTCACGACCCCACTATCGAGGCCGGAAGCCATGGTGAGCGCCTTAATAATCGAACCCATTTCGTAGACGTTTTCAACGAGCGGATTACCAAAGGAATCGATCGATGCTTCGCCCCGTTCATTGAGGTTAAATGTTGGGGCCACGTTCATGGCGTAAATGGCACCCGTTTTTGGATCCATAATGATGCCTCCGGTCATTTTACTACGATAGGTATCTTGGGTTTCTTGGAGAATTCGATCGAGCATTCTCGCCACTGTGGGTTCAATCGTCGTAACAACACTCCCGATTTTTTTGTCTTTGTTGTCGTATACTAATCCGCCGAGGTTTGAAAATATCTCAGCAAAGAAGTTAACCGACAAAACCGTATTGTCGCGAACGAGTGTTTCATCATAGTAGCGTTCTAGTCCGTATTTGCCATGGAGCTGCCCCTCTACCCCGCCCATGTATCCCACAAATCCAATCGTGCGTGCGGACACATCCCCGCCTGGGTAATAGCGCCATTGGTTGCGGTACAGCATGACCCCCGGAATATCAAGCGCCTCGATTTGATCAGCGTCCGTCGTAGCTAATTTTGGTTCAATTTCAACGTAGGTGCGGTTAGGTAAGGTGGCCCGGGCGAGAAAAGTTTCTTTGGAGATAGTGAGGAATGGAGACAATTTAGTATACACTGACTCTGCATCAGAGACGAGCGTCGGGTTAATAGACAATAAAAAGCCCGAGGTTACCGAAGCTGCCGATACCTGTTCACCGTCTTTGGTGGTGAAATAAATACTCCCGCGGTTGTAGACATCTTTGGCGGTGTGGACATACTGCCGTTCGGCTTTATCACGGTAGGCAGCTGCGTCATGGATTTGCACTTGATACAACCTCACGATCAAGCATAAACCGAGAAAGAGAATAAAACCAGATACAATGCGGATACGCACAGTAGTGTTTCTCCGGTTGGACTGCTGTCGATTAGCGACGGGCATCGGTAAGAACCGGGGTACTAGCACCCCGGCTAACAAATATCTTGGCGTCAGTTTCGGTAAAACTGTCGAGAGCGGCCATTTTGTCACTGACTTTGTGTTGCGATTCAATGTAGCTGGCTTCGAGGGTAGCAATCTGCGATTCTGTTTCCGTCACTGACCGGTTGATTTCCTTACGCAACACCACATGCACCACGGACATACTTAAAAAATACATATACAGCACCACCAAGCCAACAAAAGTCACCCCCAATAACGAAAAATAGAGGGGTCTAGGTTGCGAGTGCCAAAATGTAGTAAGTAAGCGAGACATAGTGGTTATGATATTTTTTGAATTATGCGTAATTTGGCACTACGAGAACGGGGATTCTCGACCACTTCCTCTCGCGTTGGGACAATTGGTTTTTTGGTCACCAGCAACCCCGTTCCAGCAGCGGAAAAAGCTTTGAACGTATGTTTAACAATCCGGTCCTCTAAACTATGAAAAGATATAACTGCCAACCGACCATCAACGGCCAATCGATGCCACGCCTGGGCTAAAAAACGCTCTAATACTCCAAACTCATCATTGACCGCAATGCGCAGTCCTTGAAATGATTTCGTGGCTGGATTGGTGCGACCATTTCGGTACCCGGCCGGAACCGCACCAGAAATGATGTCTGCCAACTGTAGAGCAGTGGTGATTTTAGTTTTCTTTCGTGTCTCAACAATTTTTGTAGCAATTTGTCTTGAGTATCGCTCTTCACCGTATCCATACAAAACATTTGCAATATCTTCGGCTGACCACCCATTAACGATGTCGCTCGCGGTAAAGTCATAGGTAGCAGGGTCGCCATAGGTCATAAGGAGCGGCTCGTCTGCCCCAAAAGAAAAACCTTTGTTACCATCAGTAAATTGATCAGTGCGCCAGCCCAGGTCAGCCAATACCGCGTCCACACGTTCAATATGCAGTTCGTCGAGTACAGATTCTAGTGAGGCAAAATTTCGCACGACTAAATGCACCGTTGCCGGGGCATTTGATAAATGGCCTAGGGCTTTGATTGCAGTACTATCAGCATCTAACCCCACAAAAACGCCAGTAGCGTCAAGTGCCGACAAAATAGCAGCGGCATGTCCCCCGCCACCGAGAGTGGCATCAACAACTGTGCTACTGGGTTTTAGTTGTAACCCGGCGACTGCTTCTGTTTTAAGTACGGTGATGTGTTGCATGGTGGTAAATACCTGCGTGATGGGACAAGAGTTTTGTGAAGTGATTTAGAGGACGCCGATGGCTCCTAATTTCTCAGCCAGCGAATCTGCTTGCTGCTCAATCTGGGTCATATTCTCTGTCCATGTAGTCTCATCCCAAATTTCGATATGGGTATGCAATCCGGCCAAAACCACTTTGGCATCGAGCTTGGCATACTCTTTCAAATAATCTGGAACGAGAATACGTCCAACTGAATCAACTTCAGCCTCAACTGCTCCTGAAAGGAAGAATCGGTTGAAACTTCTCGTATCCGCTGTCCCGAGCGAAAGGTCACCGAGCTTGTCGGTAATTTTCTTCCATTCAGACAGTGGATAGACAAAGAGACAATTACCAATACCACGCGTGACGACAAGCTTGTCCCCAAGATCCATTCGCCATTTAGACGGAACGGACAGCCGT
>JAYTKW010000012.1:0-5471 GCA_043729945.1 Candidatus Kaiserbacteria bacterium
TCACGTTCTTTTATTTGGTGTCGCCATTTTCGTACTACTTTGTCCTGTTCCTCGCTATTTCGGCCGTGGCGACGTTCCTACAATTACTCACGAATATGATCGGCTGGCAAGCCGAGAAGTTGAAAGCAGAGGTGGAGGGATAATTTCTATCTTTGTTACGCGGTCTTTCTTTTTTAACATAATCTGGTATAGTGTCTGACATCAGGCTCAAGACAGCTGGTTGGGGAGAGTCACTTCCCAGTAATGTATGGTAGCCACCATATGCCCGCCGAGGTCCAAACTATCTTATTTTAGTATTGGGGTCGAAGCCTAGGTTAGTGTGAGTAATTGCACTAGCGTGGGCCTGTATTTATACGACGTAATCAAACATATTTGTGGCCATTACAAAAGAAAAGAAAGTAACGATTCTCGCAAAGTTAGGTGAAGTCAAAGATACGGCAGACTCAATTGTGTTCGTTCACTACAAGGGTCTATCGGTGGCTGATACTACCGCGATGCGAAAGGATTTACGCGAGAAGGGGGTAGGAATGTTCGTCGCAAAAAAGACACTCATGATGCGTGCCTTTGATGGAGCGTACACAGGTGAAGTGCCGGTACTTGATGGTGAAATCGCCGTTGCGTACAGTGCTGACGCTATGGCTCCAGCCCAGAGTATGAAAGAATTTAGTACCAAGTTCAAAGATAAGATCTCGATTGTTGGTGGCGTCTTTCAAGGCGTGTACAAGAGTCAGAGTGAAATGATTGAAATTGCGTCGATTCCGTCACTCCAGGTTCTCCGTGGAATGTTCGCCCAACTCATCAATTCACCACGTCAGCGTTTGGCTGTGGTATTGAACGCAGTAGCGGAAACTAATAAGTAAGCAAACGAGCGTAGCGACTATTGCGAACTTAGTTCCGGATTTGCCCTTCCCAGGGCCAATCCCTGGAACATCAACTTTAAAATTTATAAAAAACCCAAAATATTAAAAACATGACAAACGAACAAATTATCGAAGCCGTTGAGAAAATGACTGTTCTTGAACTCAATACACTCGTAAAGACTATTGAAGAGAAGTGGGGCGTGTCTGCAGCGGCTGTTGCCGTAGCAGGTCCTGCTGCAGCTGGCGACGCCGGTGAAGAGCAATCAGAATTCACTGTTGAACTAACTGAAGCCGGAGCTCAGAAGATTGCCGTTATCAAGGTAATCAAGGAAGTGCTCGGACTCGGCCTCAAGGAAGCTAAAGACCTCGTTGACGCTGCTCCGTCAGTAGTCAAGGAAGGTATGAAGAAAGAAGATGCTGACGCCCTCAAGACAAAATTGGAGGAGGCTGGAGCTAAGATTACTTTGAAGTAAATTTCTTAGTCCATAATACAAACCCCGAATAGGGGTTTTTATTGTGGCAAAATTCTCATCAATTTAATAAATTATGTTATTATTTATTAATGTTGAAATACTTATTGGCAACGACCATATCAGCGGTCTGCTTGATGACAGTTGCGCCTGTCCTGCTCTTAACAAACGGGCAGATTAATGGGGTTGAGGTGTTGTTGTTTGGGTGGGGTGGTGTATTTTATGGGGTAGTCTCTTGGTTCTGGTTTTTTGGTTTTGGTTTTTTTGTAGCTTGTATCAATGAAAAACGACTTCTCCCCGTTGTGGCTTTATCGCTCGTTATTTTTTTTGTTTTGTGTGTGATTACAATACCATTTGGGTTTACGATAGGTATGAATTCGCCCGGTGATCCAACGGGTTCGCTGAACGCACACTTAAGTGGGTTTTCGGCTGGGATATTTATGTTTGTTGGTTTAATGTTTTACTTGATTGCTGCGGTAGCTACGGTACATTTTTACCGGTTTACGCCAACAAGTCAAAAGATAGTCGCTATACTATCAATTACTTGTGTTTCGTTACTAATACTCATTCTGGTATCATTTTACAATGAACAACCAGAAACCTTTTTCCAAAAAGGGATATTTTTTCTTCAGAATAATTGGTAGCGTAATGTAATACTGGAGAAAACTTGCATAAATATATAGTATAATATTAACATGTTACGTTTTGGTATACCTTTTTTAATAATTATTTTTTTATACATAGCGTCTCAGTATCTTTTCTTATTATATGGGGACGAGGGTTTTATTGGCGAAATTGCACATGCTGCACCACTGTTATTGCTGTCGTTATTGATGGTATCTTGTGCCTTTTTTATTATAGGTATATCTAAATCGATAATTAGTTAGAAGTCAGTAGCTTCAGCTGGTGCGCCTAATATAGTTAAAAGTACACAAAGAATTGTATTTGCCGTTCTCTTTATTATCGTGCTTTATTTAGTCTGTGGCGGACCAATTGGTTTAGTGCCGAGAGATAGTGGTGTGGGTGGCCTTTTTGAGCTGTTATTACTTATATTTCTAGTACCGATACTTATTGTTCTGGGTATAAATATTTTTTTAAAAAAATGATCAAAATCGGCCCAGGTACCTCCTGGGCTCTTTTTGTCTCTTGTCCGCATCATGGCAGGCGCGGCGTCAAGACTGTGGAAAGTGGGTTTGGTGGTAAAATGGTGGGACTAATCCTGATATGGCTGACACACTTTCTATTCTGTTTGGCAGTACGGCGCGAGTAAAACTACTACGCTTTTTCCTGTTTAATCCCTCAAAGGAATTTACCTTTGATGATATTTCTAGGCGTGCGCGATTGGTTAGGCGGACGGCTCGGACGGAAATTACCTCACTCGAGAAGGCGGGCGTGATTGCCAAACGGACGATGTACGTCGCTATTGATGGCAAGACCAAGAAAATGAAGGTGCTCGGCTACGCTCTGAATAAAGACTTTCAGGAACTCCAAGCCCTGCAAACGTTCCTGTTTGAGACCGCTCCGATTGATGGCAAAAACCTACTGGTGCATTTAAAGAAAGCGGGCGTACTTGATTTCGTAGCGGTTGCCGGGGTATTCGTTCGTGATTTCGAACAGTCGCTTGATGTGCTGATTGCTATGAAGAAAACGTCACAGCCAAAAATCGAGACAGCCATTCGTGCCTTTGAATCTGAAGTAGGAATGGAGATTCGCTTTGCGCTGATGGATAGTACTGATTTGTTGTACCGCGTTGGTATGAATGACCGCCTAACCCGCGAACTCTTTGATTACAAACACCAAATTTTGATTGATAAGATTGGCGTGCGAGATGAACTACATAACGGGTCGTTTCGGGGGTAAAATGAGCCACAGAGCGTAGCGACAATGGCGAATTTTCGCGAGTGTTTTTTATTCCTAATAAAAACATCCGCGCACCATCAACCTGTCTCCCTAATCCACACCTCACCCAAAGCGCATATTGCGAATTTTGACGGTAATTTTTATTACTAATAAAATTATCCGTCCTTCCACCAACCTGTCTATTTTGCCTAATGTTAGCAAACGAGCGTAGCGACAATGGCGAATTTATAAAATCTGCTATACTACAGACATGGGTTTTCCAAGAGTGAAAAAACTAGTTTTTTGTAACAATAAAGGTGGAGTTGGTAAAACAACCCTCGCTTTTCATGTGGCAGTAGAGATGTCACAAAAAGGTCTCAAGGTCGCCTTGATTGATTTAGATCCACAATGTAATTTAACGTTGCAAACATTGGGGCATACATTTTACGAAGAGAATCTTTTTTCGGACAGTGTCAAAACTATGTACAATGTGTTGCAAGCAAAGATTGCTGGTAGTGGTGATATTGATACCAGTATCAAACCCGTGCACGTTAGAGATAATCTATATATTTTGCCTGGTGATATCCAGATTTCTTTGTTCGAAGATCTCCTCCTTACTGGATACAACGCGGCTGCTGCCGGCGCACTGAGGGGATATTCTGATACCAGTGCCATAGATAGGTATTTGAATGAAATTGGCGCGTCAGAACAATTCGATGTTTTTATTATCGATACTTCGCCCAGTCTGGGTGTTCTCAATCGAGTGATATTTTTAGGGGCTGAGTATTTTGTAGTGCCAATGACGCCGGATAGTTTTAGCGTTCAGGGAATTAAAAATTTAGGAGTAATTTTCGATGGCTGGAAAAAACAATGGAAAAATACCGCCCAAGCTGCGATAGTAGCTGGGCAGACTCCCGCTAATCACGTATTGAGGGGCGATGCTCTATTTATAGGGTACATCATCAATTCTTTTAATGTGTACGACAAGAGGGTGGTTAGAAGACAAAGTGATTGGTTAGAAAAAATCCCCGTTGAAGTCAAGGGATTTTTATCCGAACGACACGGTAGAAATGGCTTGGTAGAGAAGAGCTGGAAAGAACCCATTGGTTCTATGCAAGATTACGGTCAATTGACGGCAATTTCTATGAATAACCATTTAGGTATTCAGGAGTTTGAAATAGGTAAGGTTCCCGAATTAAATTTACAAGGCTCAAAAGAGCTGCAAATCAAAGCCGAACAAGAAATAGCTTTTCTCACCGAAAATATTATTTCCATACTCGAAAAGTATTAATCCTAAGCTTTTCACAGCGGTTATTTTGATAAAACCCATCAATGTAGAGAATAATGGAATTGGGGATTATTGTGGGGATAAGAGTCTGGATAAATATCCAGAGTAGGCGCTTGACTTTAATTTGCTTTCGTATAGAATAGCCAGCACGTAACTATGCCATTTGATAAGAAATAACGCACCGAGGCAGCTCTATCGCATTAGCGATTGACGTGCCGCGGAAACGCGGATTTTTTATTCTAGATGTCACGGAGGTACGCGATATTTGACAGACATCATGAGTGAGCGTCATGTGAGAGTTTACTCTCACATGACCGAACGAATGATGGTTTGCATTGCGAAAGCAATCGAATTGCATATTCTATTAGACGCCCATGATAAGGGGCGTCGCCAAGTCCAGTGTGCTCGACACACACTGGCAGGTTCATACTGTCAAGCTGCAAGCTCTGTTCAGTATGAACACAGGTAGTGTGTTGGGTTAAGATCCCATTAGGGTTAGCCTTTGCCGGCGCCCGGGTCTTTTCGTCCCCAACACACAACACAAACCGTCTGGAATAACATTGATTAGTATTTTTCAATGCCAGACACACTCAACAGTTCCTTCTATAAATAGAAGGAACACAAAATTGTACAGCGGTGTACAGCATTCCTTACAGGAATGTAAGGGTTTTAGGTGGATGCCTAGGATAAGAGAAGCGATGAAGGACGTGATATGGCTGCGATAAGTTTCGGCGAGGTGCCAAATAACCTTCGACCCGGAAATTTCCGAATGGGGAAACCCTCCTGTCATTGGCAGGAATCTGATGTATGTCAGATGCGCACCCAGGGAAGTGAAACATCTCAGTACCTGGAGGAATAGAAAGCAAAAACGGGACTTGCTTTCTGATCAGATTTACTCTGAAATTTATTTTTGGGTAAGCCATTATGATCAGGAAGCAGGTTCTTGCGATTCCCTTAGTAGCGGCGAGCGAAACGGGAACAGCCCAAACCGAGCATGTTTACATGGTCGGGGTT
>JAYTKW010000013.1:0-16444 GCA_043729945.1 Candidatus Kaiserbacteria bacterium
GAAGCGAAACTCAGATGACGAACGTCCGTACCGTCGTACTGCACCACCCCTTCCTGAGTGTCGTAAAGACGCAGTAACAAACGTGCGATTGTCGACTTCCCTACTCCAGACAAGCCAACAATAGCTGTCACGGTACCGGCGGGAATAGACAATGAAAAGTTTTTCAGCAGTGGTTCCGAACTGGTTCCATAGCCAAAGGTGACATTGCGCATTTCGATAGCATTCCGCACCGGTTGCATCGTTAACGGATGACTTGATTCAACAACCGTTGGCTGAACCTGCATGATTGCATGCAGTGGGAGGATATTTGCCCACGCTTGTTTGATTGTCGCATACATCGTACCGACAAAGTCTGCGGGTGACACAACATACCCCGCATACATTATCAGTGCCAGGAATGTACCTGGCGTGATTGTCTGGCTTTGCAAATAAGGCAAAAAAACCACCAGAACAACAGCTTCCGCCACCCGGTGGCCGCCGCCACCGAGCAGATAGAAGACCGAGTACACCCAGGTCGAGCGATGCTGTAACGAAAGCGCACGCATGCTTTCGCGATATGAATGCCCAGCGAGCAAACCGCTAGCATTGTGGGTTCGTACGGCTGCTGCGTGCTGTACCGCTTCACGCTGCTTTGCCGAAAGATCCGTATCGATTTCATTGTATTTTTTTTCGATACTGGACAACTGTCCGCCAAAGTAGCGAGCAGTGACAGCAAAGATCACGAGAAAGAGAACGAGCAAACCAAGAGCCAGAAGACTTTCTCGACCAATGTACACAGCTGCAAATATCGCAAGCGGTACATCAACCAAGAGGTCGCCATTGGAAAACAGCAGCATTAAGCGCGAGCTCCCTGAAATCCCTTTACTGACTTGAATCGTCACCACTGAGCTTTCACGATCTTCAAAGTACGAGAGATCTTGCCGAAGATTGTGTTCGAAGGCCTGCTGTCGCATGAATTGCTCATAGCGATCAGCCAATCGATTCCGTAACACAAAAATAATTGGCACTGCAGAAACGAGCGAAAACGTAACATACAACCAGAGCTGTCCAGTCGCACCATCTCCAGCCAGCGCTGCGTCTACCAAACGCTGTAACAGTATTGGCAAAACAGCAGATAGGCCGGCGAGCACCAACCCAATCGCGAGAAGTTGAAAAATCGACGAGCGAAATGATTTCAGCGTTGAAAATAACCATTGTCTAGTATTCACCTGAACCTCCTTGAGTTTTCAAAGATCTATGGAAAGATCTTATTTGACTGGATTAAAGCATAGAAGACTTAAATAGTCAATACATCGATAGATATGCAGGGGTTTCCCATTGTCTGAATAGGTACTTCTTATATTCCAATGCCTTACTACCTACAATCAAAAGCCCCCCGCATCTCGGGTGGCTTTTGATTGGGCTACTTTGGTTACCGCGTTAAACAATAGGTGACGCTCCCGGCTATAGGGGCTTCGACATGGTTTGGAGCGCAGACAGTGAAGCGTCCCAGCGAATCTTGGAGGACGGTGTACCTAGTATCAGCGGCCGTTCCGCCGGTTGGATCAAACGGAATAGCGGTTGGAATATACGTCGGTACCAGACAACCGAGATTAATCAAGCCGCTGGCAGTACCGATATTTGTAGCTGTGGTTGGTACGGTCACACTACCACAAGTAAACGTCCCTTTGTTGTCGACCACGTTTTGACCAATCGCATTTAAAATAGTTGATACACTGGCTTCGCGTTCAGTATTGCGAGCTTGGGCAAACTGCCGAGCCGGATTTAGGGCCACGACCACAATCGAGGCTAAGATTGCGATGATGCCAATGACGACCAGTAACTCCATTAATGTAAAACCTCGCTCTCGTTCAACTCTGGCTTTGGCTTGGGCTTTGGTCTGAGTACGATTCATATATATACGATAGAACTAATAAGAACAATGCGCTCTGAGGCGTTCTCTACGTGTACTAATTTGAGTATATGCCTAATGCGCAATTATAAAAACCTCGCCTGTTTATATCTTACATACGCGGTCTCAGCTATTCTGTTAATTCATGCCAAGTAGACCGCGACACTAATGGTTGGACAGACCCCGCCACGGGACCACTCGCAGGGAGTTCGTCTTGATGTATCTGGCCTAGGACAAAAACTGTTTCTAGAATTGTAGACTGTGTGAGGACGGTAGCTACCACTCGCACGGTAATCGTGTTAACCCGTGGGATGTGGCGATCAATCGTGGACACGTAACACGAATCTGCTCCTATGGTCGTTGTGGCTCCGCCTACAAACGAACTGTTACTAATAAATTCAGCCACGGCCCAGTCGGCACAACTGTGGGCCAGAGTGACTGACTGCGCTTTTTGCTCGGCGGCGAGAACGGCAAACCTAGTACGCCAACCCAAGAGACCGATCTCCACTGTCACCAAAAGCAAAACCAGACCGATAACCATCGTCGCGAGCAAGGCCATAAATCCACTAGGTTGGGTTTGTCTTGAATCATTCATAGGAATTATTTGTAAATCTAAACGGTGTGCCGTCGATGTAAAACGTCAACGTAAACTGTTCGTTTTGTAGCGTCGTGGTGACGTCAGATACGACGGCTGTAGCTGGAGTAATGAACTGAAATAAACTACCAGCCCGCGACAGGAGCATGCGACCAGCCTCAACTTTGAACACTGTTCTTAATTCTTCACCCTCTGTATGCCGGACGATACTTATCGTAGTGCTCGAAACAACCGTAATGGTTGATGACCCCATCGAAGCGGCATTTATTTTCTGTACGACAAAATCGCCCTGCCTGACTTGCCCCAGGGTATGTCTAGTCCGGTTCGAACTTTCAAGCAGCTGGTAGGTTACCGTCAGGGCGCTCGTCAGCAAAATACTAAAGAGTGCCAAATAAATAACTGTTTCAAGTAACGTAAAACCGCTGAGTGATAGTGTTTTCATAGCGTAGTCCAGGTGACGATTTTTTCCGGCTGGGTTGTCGACTGACTCACGGTATATAAAAATGGCCAGCCGATATCAATTCCTAGTGGTGCAAGTTTGGGTACAGGTACCGTTTGCAGGCGGGCAGAATTTTCAGTGGTTATGCTCCAGTTAAGAGAAGACGATTGCCAAATTTGTAATTCGTTATTTATTTTTGTAGTACCAAGTAGAGCCAGGGCCCCGACAACACGGAGCGTATGGACATCAGCCCCGACTTCACTACGCGCCTGGGGCACACTGTTCCCTGACAGTAGTTCTAGAAAATTAAATTGGTATAACTCTGGACTGGAACCAGATTGCCGCCCTAGGTATACAGTCGTACCACTAACAAAAACACTCAGTGCGTTTTCAGTACCCGGCAAATCAATCGCCACTCGTTCGAAGGGGACATCTCCGGTAACTTCATAGACACCCACTTCCTTTAAGGCTGCGCTGGCCGCCAACACTAGATAGCGCTTTAACACACCTGATACAAATTGCTCGTGGACAACAAATTCATTTACTGTCCGCGCGAGATTGACTGACGCACTAGTGATTTGCGTCGGGTTGGTAGGATTATCGATAGAAAATATATGTAGCTCAGCCCCTGCGGTTTCTCGCGTCGTTACATAGAGCCGATTACCGTAGGCCACCACTCGCCAACCTTGTGGGAACGAACCCAGCTGGTCAGTCCCTATAAGCGGCCGCTTTGCAACAACGGACACACTGTCTCCAGTTACATCCAAAACGACGAGCTGATCGGTACGGGTGTGTTGCACAACAAACGCATACCGTCTCCCTGTCCGTACATCGATCAGGGCATCAACTGCATTCAGCCGATTATTAAGTACGGTACTCGATGCCAACAACACTGGCACCCCTCCACCAGTCGTCCGACTATAGATGCGAAAACTAGGCGTCGATGATGCTACAACATAGATACGATCAGACAGAACATCCATACCTGAAATGAGAGCTGGGTTTTCTGTCACTGACGCCTGCGCAACGGGCTGGTGCGTACCCCACGCTCCCGGCAGTGGTTGCAATAGACAATCCCCTCCACGCCGTATAAGTGCGTCGCGATTTAAGAACCTCTCCACTGTGTCTACTGAACTAGTTGGATACCGAGCGCCAAATTTCCAGGAACTCTGTACCGCCACAGATTTTGTGCAGGGTGAAATATCAGACACTATCGTTTGGGTAGTCACACAGAAACCGCCGCCGGCGCATTGCGAGCCGAAAGGGGTGCCAGGTGATGTAAATGGTCGCGGTACAGTTGTTGTCACAGCCAAAAAATCACGAGCACTAAGTGCTCGTAGTAATCCTGATTGTTCTTGGGCAATACTAAGCGCCGTTTGCGCGGCCATACTCGAAAGCGTCCAATAATTGGCCGTAAATTGTGCCGAGAGGGCCCCCGTGACCACAATCATACACAGCGCGAGTGCAATGATGACTTCGAGAATACTGAAACCTTTGCTCATACATTATTCAATGAGACCCTCGGCATTAATCGCCACTGTGGTCGATACCCCTGTTGTGGCATCAACAAATACGATGTCTGTCGGAGTAGTTGTGCCTGATAACTGAGTAAAGACTATGTACATTGGTGTACTACTGCTAAAGGTGCGCTTGACAAGAGCTGCCGTACACGTACGGGTATCCGGATCGCTGTCCTCGTAGGTAGCACCCAAAAATTCACTATAACCGGGGCAGCCCGGCGGATCAAACGCTACTCCATGGGGCAAGGCAGCGGTATTAAAGAGCGCGCGAGTCCGTGCCGTCTCAAGGAGGGCCACCAGTGTCTGACGCTCGACTGACACAGCGGCAAAACGATACTCATCAATCGAGAAAAATAAACCAAAAGTCAGTACACTCGAAATTATAGCCACTACCACCAGCACCTCGAGCAGGGTGAACCCGGGCAGGCTACAGTGGCGCAATTTCTGATTACCGGTGTAATTGTTCAGTGATACCATAGATCGGTGTAATAATAGAAATCGCAATAAATCCTACCACCAACCCCATTACCAACATCAAAATTGGTTCGAGGAGAGCCGTGAGATTTTTTGTAATATCGTTTACGTCTCCTTCATAGAGGTCACCGAGGTAACGCAAGGTGTGACTGAGGTTACCGGTCGACTCGCCGACAGAGATCATTTGTAGCAGTAAGGGTGGAAATAGCGCTGGGTAACGACCTAGCTCGACCGAGAGCAATTGCCCAGTTTCTACTCGGTCTGTCACCTGCGCCCAGGCCACTTGGTAGGTTTTTTGTTCTGTACTACGCGTCACAATCGAGAGAGCTTCAATAATCCGCACATCACTATGAAGCAGTAAACCCAGTGTCCGACAACTGGTGGCCAGCTGATAGCTCTGCGTGAGACGACCAATAACCGGCACGTGTAAAATAATCCTAGCCGAGCATCGAGCCACCCCCGGAAAATTCTGCAACCAAACTACAAAGAGAATCACTACGATGCCAAGCACAACAATGACCAGCCCATAGGCACCAAGCACATGACTAATAACGAGCACTGTCCGGGTGGACCAGGGCAATATACCTTGGAGGCTGGCAAATATCGGCAGGATCTTGGGGAAAATTACTACCACCAAAAAGACCGAGATGGCGAGCGTGGCCATAATTATAATCGCTGGATAAATCATGGCGTGAATGATCTGCTTGCGCAGCCCGTGGCGCTGTTTCAATTCTGCCGCAATATATTGTAGGTTTTCGGGCAACGTACCTGATGTCTCCCCCACACTAATTAAATTTACGGCAAAGACTTTGAGGTTGTACCCGCCGAGCTCGAGGGCACGACTCAGAGGAATCCCCGACTCAACAAAATGTGCGACTGTTATGAGTGGTCCTGATTTGGCAGTATATTTTTGCTCTGATGTTAGCAGTCTGAGGCTCTGGCTGATGGGCAATCCCGACTGCAACATCATGGCCAGTCTCTTGCAAAACAGACTTTGCTCGAGAAGACTACGCGTCCGCGTACGAGACGTCACCACTCTAAACGTAGCCATGGCGGTGGGTGGCAGATGTAGTATCCAGAGTAAACATGTATCCCAAGAGCGTAAAATTTTATTCATGATGAAGTTTAAAAATCTCTTCAATCGAAGTCTGACCACTCCTGACTTTTACAAATCCATCATGAACCAGGGGCACCATGCCTTCGGAAATAGCTGTGGCGCGCAGGACCTTGGCTGGTGCCCGTTCCAGCACGAGAGTTCGCAATCCCTCGGACATCACCATGACTTCGTGAATACCGACCCGCCCTTGGTATCCAGTCTGGTTACAATAGGCACACCCGCCCGATCGATAAATCAGAGCGTCGCCAAGCATAATGTCAGTACCCGCAAATTCGGCCACCTGCGTACGGACGAGCGGCGCTATGGTATAGGCCACTTTGCACCGTTCACACAATCGTCTTACCAACCGTTGTCCGATTGCTACGTTCACTGTCGAGGCAATCAAATACGGCTCGATTTTCATATCGAGCAAACGCGGCAACGTAGTTGCCGCGTCGTTGGTGTGTAAAGTTGAGAGAACCAGATGCCCTGTCAGTGAAATGTTGACAGCAAGCCCCGCCGTCTCGCCATCTCGAATTTCACCGACCATGATGGTATTAGGATCTTGACGGAGTATACTACGCAACCCCGTTGCAAACGTTAGCCCTGTTCTCGGTTGCACCTGAATTTGATTTACGCCCGCAATGGCATATTCAATTGGGTCTTCGATAGTCATAATTGCCGTTTTGGTAGCATCCAGTTGCTGAAGCAACGTATAGAGAGTGGTCGTTTTACCCGATCCTGTTGGCCCTGTTACTAGAATCATACCGTACGGCTTGGCAAGCGCCTGCGCAACGGCGACCTGATTTTCCACCGAAAAACCCAGCGTAGAAAAAGTAAATGATTCAGTACCCCCACAAAGCAGCCGCACCACAGCATTTTCTCCATAATAGACGGGGACAATCGAGAGGCGCATATCGACAGTACCACCGTCTACTCCTATCTTTGGTATTTGAAAACGCCCATCTTGGGCGGCAAAATGTTCATCGGTACGGAGTCCAGCCAGGATCTTGAGACGCGCAATCAGCTCGCCGGCGCAGCCCTGGGGCAAAATATAGGTATCTTGTAATTCACCATCAATGCGCATCCGGATAGTAATCCCCTGAACTCCTGGGCTGAGATGTACATCAGACGCCCGTAGATGGAGCGCCAGCTCAAACAAAAGCTCTAACATGCGAACAATGGCACTGTGGGCTCCCCGTGCTAACTCTGCTTCGATTGCTTGGCGACACAATACTAACTCTGTTGTATCAGGAGCCGTCACCGGAGCTAACGAATCAGTCATACAAACATCATCCCACCAGGTCAACTGTTTCTAAAATTAGTTATGCACTTTGTGAGTAGACCTTGGTATATTTACAGCACTTAACAATGGAATCAAAACGCATTATTTACATTGGGATGTTCTTGGGCGGGGCTATCGGTGGGTATATTCCAACGCTTTGGGGCGCAGCCTATTTTTCCTTGTCGAGCGTCTTTTTTAATGCGATTGGGGCTATTGTAGGTATCTATATCGCCTTTAAACTCACCCGCTGACGACCGTCCACTAACCCCTCGCCTACTGCGTTGTCTGCGTCACGAAAACCGCTCACCGTACGTCCAGTACGGCTCGGAATTTCGCTCCTTGACGCCTTGTATACGAGGGATTATTGAACGGGCGTAGTAAAATACTAACGTAGTTGCTTGACAGATTGCTATACTCGTTACTTTCTAGTGCTAGTCATGGGATATTTTTATTTCCAGTCAGGCTTGTGCACAGGTGCCGGTAGTGAATCACAATTTTTTACTTGGGGTGGGTGTAAAATACTATTCTATGGCACACAACACATTCAACGTCGATTTTGATTTACCCGAAGTCGCATCGAGCGCACCAAGCAAGCCACGTATTCATATGGCAAGCGAATCGGTGTGTGTATCGTGTGAAGGCTAACGGACGATCTCATACGAGATCGTACGCAAAAACCTCCCTTATCGGGAGGTTTTTGCGTTATTGTAATGGGTTTATTTCGGCATTAGTACCGTATCGATGATATGTACAACACCGTTGGTGCATTCAACATCAGCCGTCACTACCTTGGCGTTATCAATCTTTACCCCTGAGGTAGTATCGATGGCCACGTCTTTACCATTTACGGTTGTGACCGTGGTCATTTTTGCTACATCGGCCGACATAACCTTGCCTGCGACCACGTGGTAGGTCAAGACAGTCGATAGTTTATCTTTGTCTGCCAATAAGGCTTTGAGTGTCTCCGGGTCAACTTTTGCAAAGGCTGCGTTATTAGGGGCAAAGACCGTAAACGGACCGGCTCCGGTTAATGTATCGACTAATCCGGCTGCCTGAATCGCTGTCACAAGGGTAGAGAGTTGAGTTTCGATGATAGCTGTATCAATGATGTTTTTCATAGATATATATTTTAGATAAATAAAAGTACAACGGACTGATACCAGGAATATCAGAGCGTATCATCTCTTCTACCGTACCGACAACATCAACATTACAACACGGACAAAAAAATTGTTTACTGTAATAATCCGGTAGACGCCGCGGTATTGATAGTATGGAGACAAAAATTAAAACAGCAGCCGTCATACCAGACGGCGTCGACTTTTTCGCCCAGATGTGGCAAGACAGTTGGACCTACATTAAAACCGTGGTTAATGTCGTGCATGAACCGGTACTGATTCTCGATAAAAACCTCTACGTGCTGGCTGCCAACGAATCGTTCTACCGTATGTTCCAAGTCGAAATGAACGAAACCGAAAATACCTTGGTGTATAAATTAGGCAATGGTCAGTGGGATATTCCGGATCTCAGACGACTACTCGAAGACATCCTCCCAAAAAATACATTCTTCAAAGGGTTCAAAGTGACCCATGATTTTCCTTCTATCGGACGCAAGATAATGATTCTAAACGCGAGACAAATCCACTACCGTGGGGACAAAAATTCAATAGCCTGCCCGCCGATTATTATGCTTGCTATGGAGGACGTCACCGAAATGATGGAGGTTGCCGAATCTTTCGCCGACCACATCAGTAGTGTCGAAACAAAATTAAGTGAACAGAGTACGAGCACACAAGCAATCATCAAACAACTACAAATCGATGTCGCCGAGCTCAAAAGCAAACGTTAGAAACAGCTTTCGAGTCTGGCCTTTAATTATCTAATTTCACTATTATGGCAACATATAACTCATCATCAACCAAATTCATTTATTCAAGCACTCAAGTCGTCTGGTTTATTCTCGGCTTTGTGGAAGTATTACTGGCGCTCCGATTTTTATTTAAATTATTTGGAGCAGCGAGTACGGCAACCTTTACGTCGGTTATCTATTCAGTTACCGATGTACTCGTAAGTCCATTTATGTCCGTATTTAGTGTCACCTATGCCGCCGGTTCCGTCTTTGAATGGACGACGATCCTCGCTGGTGCAATCTATGCTCTCGTGGCCTTCGGGATCATCAATCTCTTCCTCATGACCCTCGACGTATCAACACCCGAAGCGGCCGGACGCCTCCGCAGTCAGGAATAAACGACGAGTAGGCGCAATAAAGAGGGGTGCAAAACTGCTAAAGCAGCGACACCGGTCGCTGCTTTTCAGGTTGATTGTGCTACTATAATCATATAATAACTATCAATATAATTCATCCTACTATGAAAGACGTGGCGAATTGGCGGCAAAATAAAACAACGAGACTGATTATCATAGGTGGTTTATTACTCCTCGTTATTGTAATTGGCTTCTTTTTTGAAAAGACCAGACTCTTTATGTTGGGCATCGGAGCGGTGTTATTGATAGCTCTAGGGCTCGAAGCCACGAGTACCGATCTTGATCTTGGTAAACTTATGGATACTGGTTCGATTTCCGAGTCAGTCATCAAGCGCGACGAGAATGGTAAAGCCATCTACGGCGCCATGTGCGAAGAAAACGTCTATAACTGCACCAATTTCAAAACTCAACCCGAAGCCCAAGAAGTCTACGACACCTGCTCCACCCCCGAAAACCGTGATCGCCACGGCCTGGACCGTGACGACGACGGTATCGCCTGCCAAAGCCTCCCTGCCGGTACCTGACTCCCAACCATCATCGTGACAACAAAAGTACGGGGTCATGACTCGTACTTTTATTGTCTGTTTTTGCGTGGTACCATACGCCGTATGCCTGAACTCCCCGAGGTTGAGACGGTACGAATGCAGCTACTGCATAAACTGCGGGGTAAAACTGTATCCGGAGTTACAATCTATCATCTTAAAACGACGGTCGGTGATAAAAATTTTAGTAAAAAAATTATTGGACAGACCATTGATCATATCGATAGAATTGGCAAGTTACTGATTTTTTGTTTTAAAGAAAATGCTGATTTGTTTATGTTGGGACATCTCAAAATGACGGGGCAGTTTTTCTTTGTGGATGGTAAGGGCAAGGTCGTTGGTGGCGGACACTCAGAGAGTGCGTCCAGAGGTGATGGTTGGCCACACAAACACAGTCGACTTGCTATCCATTTTGGTACCAGTGGCACACTGTATTTCAACGACATGCGCTTATTTGGATATCTCAAATTAGCCACTGCAAATGAACTGGAAAAAACCAAAAGCAACTACGGGCCTGAACCAATTAGCCAAGACTTTGATACCAAGTGGTTTACTACTGCGCTCAAGCGCCGTAAAACTCCTATCAAAGCATCCCTACTCAATCAATCATTTGTGGCTGGTCTCGGCAACATCTACGTCGACGAGGCCCTCTGGCGCGCCAAAATTGCCCCCACCAGGCGAGCTGACATGTTAACCGACAAAGAGGCCAAATTACTCGCCAAATCAGCCGGCGACGTCATGAACGAATCGATAGCCGTCGGCGGCACTACCTTCCAGCATTTTGTAGACAGCGACGGCAACAAAGGCAACTTCACCCAGCACCTCCAAGTTTTTGGTAAACAAGGGACCCTCTGCCCCCGTTGTGGCACCCTAATTATAAAAATCCGCGTCGCCGGCCGCGGTACCCACTACTGCCCCACCTGCCAAAAATAAATCAAGTACGAGGTCTTGCCTCGTACTTGATTTATTTTTGGTGTAATAATTACAAATTCTAATTGAGATTCTTGAGAATATTTTGCATCTCGGTAATCTCGGCGCTTTGGGTTTTTTTGATATTAGCTGAAAGGGTTTTAATTTCATCGTGTTCGATATGCGCGTCGACGCTCATCGCCATCATAATGGCCATCTTGTGGTGCATTATCATATCGGACAGGAACATTTTATCGAGGGCTGCGCCCGAGAGTGACTGCAGCGGTCGCATCATTGGTCGGTATTTATTATCAGAAACATAATCTACTCCATACCAATTTTTGTACCATCCTTTCATTTGGGCAACTTCAGCCTCTTGGGCTTTAACGATGTTTTCAGCAAGAGTTTTGATCTCTGGAGTACTGCCGCCGCGGGCAATGACTTCTTTTGCAGTCGAAATCGCCTCTTCGTGATGAGGAATCATCCCCATGATGAATTCTCGTTCGCTCGCTACCATCATTCCCATTCCCATACCCATAGAGTTACTGCCCATCTCTCCCCCCATCATCGTCCCGTCTGGCATCATATGTCCTCCGTTCATCATGCCGTTTTGTTGATCCTCACTTCTTTGTGCCACACCGTCTCTGCTTTCCTTGCCACTACCCATCATCCCCCTACCATCCCGATCACCCCACCTCGCCTCATATTCCCTATCACCCATTTCACTACCAATCGCCCCCCCAGCAAGCCCCCCGACAATAAGCGCCCCCACCGCAATCATGGCTAAGTTATTTTTATCAAATGTCATATATAAATTGTTACCTTATTACTACGCACGCAAACATACTTTATTTCACATAGAACCTCCTCAAAACCTAGGGCACTCAACGCCCCAGCTTTTAGATACTCTATATTCTGTGGGAGGCTAAGCCTCCCACAGAAAGCCTCCCACAGAATAAGGGTTTTTGTTAGATGCGTTAGATTAGGATGGTGGCGTGGTTGTGGCTGATTTCGATGGTGCCAGAAGTGATATCAAAAGTCTCTGTGGCTCCGGTTTCAGTCAGAACAGTAATGAGGCCTGTCTTTAAAACAGAAATCAAAGCGGTGTGGTCAGCGAGGATAGTCATCTCCCCTTCTGTCCCAGGAACCGTCACCGATACTACTGGTCCGTCAAAGACCGGCGCGTCCACCTTTGAAATTGTCAGTTTAAGTAATTTAGCCATAATTTTAATGTATGTTATTCATTCCATCACCAAGTGCTATACCCATAAACAAACCTACAAGGGCTAGGGCAACGGCTATAGCTCCCAATGTAATACTCACGGCTTCATACTGATTAACGATTATCTTTCCTGTTTCTTTTTTAATAAACAGAACCAAAGAAACCCAAGAACATCATGTCTATCAGGAAGATGAATGTTACGACAGCAATATATGAATTAATATAAAGTAGACTTAGAAATAATGCTTTCATACTTTTAACTATACCACCTCATCTATCCCTCCCTTCATATAGAACGCTTGCTCGTTTTTATCGTCGTGTTTACCATCCAGGATTTCGCCAAAGCCGCGAATAGTGTCTGCGAGCGACACATATTTTCCTGGTGTACCGGTAAATACCTCTGCCACACTAAACGGCTGAGACATGAAGCGCTGAATTTTTCGGGCGCGGTACACGGTTGTCTTGTCGTCTTCAGAGAGTTCTTCGATACCGAGAATCGCGATAATGTCCTGGAGGTCTTTGTATCGCTGGAGCACCAATTTTACGCCCTGCGCCACCCGGTAGTGTTCGGCGCCGACAATCATTGGATCAAGGGCTGATGAGTTACTTTCGAGCGGATCAATCGCTGGGTAAATACCGAGTGATGCGAGTTGGCGAGAGAGTACCACTGTCGAGTCGAGGTGGGAGAAGGTGGTGGCAGGCGCGGGGTCAGTCAGGTCGTCCGCTGGCACGTATACGGCCTGCACTGAGGTAATTGAACCTTTCGTGGTCGAGGTAATACGTTCCTGCATCTTACCCATTTCTTCGGCGAGTGTCGGCTGGTACCCTACCGCTGACGAGACACGCCCCAAGAGTGACGACACTTCCTGTCCAGCCTGAGTAAACCGAAACACGTTGTCCATAAAGAAGAGAACGTCTTTCCCGCCTTCATCACGCAAAGCTTCAGCCATCGTAAGACCAGTGAGTCCTACACGGGCACGCGCCCCGGGCACTTCATTCATCTGTCCGAATACTAGAGCTGTTTTTTCGAGCACGCCCGAGTCTTTCATTTCGTGGTACAAGTCATTTCCTTCACGCACACGTTCACCCACACCGGCGAATACCGAATACCCACCGTGTTCAGAGGCCACGTTGTGAATGAGTTCCTGAATCAACACTGTCTTCCCTACACCGGCTCCTCCGAAGAGTCCGACCTTCCCTCCCTTAATGAACGGAGCGAGCAAGTCCACTGACTTGATACCGGTTTCAAAGAGTTCAGTACTGGTTGACTGCTCCACAAACGCTGGCGCCTCCTGGTGGATACCACGCAGTGGTGCCTTCGTAATTTCGCCCTTACCATCAAGAGTCTTCCCCAGTACGTTAAAGAGTCGGCCAAGTGATTCAATACCAACTGGTACAGAAATTGCGTTCCCGGTATCAACTACAGACATTCCCCGAGTCAGCCCCTGCGTGTCCTCCATCGCAATCGCGCGCACGCGGTCGAGACCTACGTGTTGTGCTACTTCGAGCGTAATCGTCGACTTGTCTTCCTTAGTAATAACCAGTGCGTTCAAGAGCGCCGGCACCCCGTCCGCAAAATGCACGTCCACAATCGGCCCGATGATCTGCGTAATTGTTCCAACGTTTTTAGTTTCTGTACTCATAATAATTGTAATAATTTTTCACTATCATATATGATAGTGTTTTCTTAATAATGACTCAGTACCACTGAGTAGTGAAAGTCCAGATTCAGACACTCGCGACTTAAAAGTACTTGCTGATTTTAACGTCTTTACTGACGGATAGTATTACTTTTGTCTTTGGATAATGATAATTTAACTAAAAAATATACAGAAGTCACAAAAATCCAAAGGATAGGAAACAAGAACGGACCGAGGCTTTTACCACCAGCATTAAAAAGTTATATCGTGATTGATCAAATATATTTATGCTATCAAAAAACTCCCGATACTTAAAGCAAAAAATATTTACGATGTTTTTAATAAATTTCATATGCAGTTGATTTTAACGTCTTGTCTGACGATAATTGCTAAAATACTTTAGTAATACGCTAAAGACAACATGAGAGAAAAAGTTGCTATACATGTCAAAGCAATTTGCAAAAACAGAGCGACTGATTTTTTGTACTCTTTCCGAACTATTAAAATTCCTGATGTGCATATTCCAGTTACAATCATTGTTAGTATTAGAACAAGAAAAAAGTCATTATCCATCGATTCTTCAGTAAACCTAGAAAATGAAGATGTTATCAATATGACCGGGAGTACTAGCCAGAATACTATTTGTACTTTTCTAAATATTTCTAGGGTCATATCGATATCTATTTCATCGCTTAGAGTTAACCTTTGATTTTAACGTCTTTACTGACGAGTGATGTAACAATGATTCACTACTAAGTACTACTTATATTTTGCTGGTAGCCAATTTGTAAGTATGGCATCAGTTGCCCAGCCGACAAACAAAGCAATTGTAAAAACTACGATATCAACAAACAATGTGCTAGCAACCAACCCAGAAAGTAGCTTGTCTAAAACATACCAGGCCAGCAAAAAATCTGCTGTTCCGATCGCAAAGATAACTATTTGTAAAAAGTATTTCATAATTTATGTTTTGATTAACTTAAGGAATCAGATGGTCCTAGATACAAGGCAGGCAAGGAAAATGTTGCGAGCCGTACCTTTTGTACGGTGAATAACATTTTACCGCAGACTAACGAAGTAGATGGTGCCATATTATTTCTTAAGCGCTTCCATACCGCCGGTGATTTCGGAAACTTCGGCGGTAATCGCTGCCTGGCGGGCTTTGTTGTATTTCAGCGTCAAGAATTTTGTGACCTCTTTACTCTTGTCGGTCGCATTTTTCATGGCGACCATACGGGCGCTGTGTTCAGACGCTTTACTCTCAAGCAACGCATGGTACACCACGACCTGTACCAGCTGTGGAATCAAGGTATTCAAGACCTCTTCGGCCGACGGTTCAATAGTATAGGCTGCTTGACCGTTCATTTCGGGCTTACTATGATTTTTCATACCAGCCCATGGTTTGATACCAGCCATGATAGACACAATTTCAGCCGTATCTAGCGGCAGCACTTGTCGTTTAACTGGTTCCTGTTCAAAGGTTGACAGAAAATTTTGGTACACCACATCAACCCCAGTATAAGTACCGCGAGCAAACTCTGTCACCGCCAAAGTGGAAATATCAGATACTTCTTCGAGGGAAATATCATCCGAGACATTCACGTGCTCAGACAGTACCTTTAAATTTTGCCTGAGGGCGTATTCGGTGGCTTTACGACCAATACAAACCACATCGGTTTCCGGGTGGGCCAGTATCGTATGATCGACGCGTTTTAATACGGCACTATTAACACTCCCGGCCAATCCCTTATCACTTGTAACTATGATAAGCAATCTACGTCCCCGTTCGCGTTTAAGGGCCAAAGGATGAGCAAGCCCTTCGTGTGAGTCAGCTAACCGCGAGAGAATGCGCATAGCAGCGTGCACATAAGGACGCCCGACAAATGCTTTTAACTGACTCTTGCGCATTTTGACAGCCGAAACCGCCTCCATAGCTTTGGTTACCTTGCCAGTCTTTTTAGTCGAGATTATTTTGTTTTTAATTTGTTTGAGTGCCATTTTAATTATTCAAGCTGGATGCTTTTAATGATTGTAGAAAATTGGTTTTGATAATTTTCATACGAATCATCTGAACCATATTTAAGTTTTATACTAAACAGCTCGTCATTTTTGTACATACTAACCTCCATCCAGCCCCCAATGACACCCTCAATATCCTCATAGATAGCGTAAAAAGCCGGAGTACCATCAACATCAATAATATCTCTTTTGATTACATTACTAGAATCTTGGGATATTTCATTTTTAAATTCTGCAAATGCTTTTGACGTCTGAATATTGGCATTTAGATTTTCTGGTTCAAAACCTACGGACAGGACAGTCCCGGTTTTAATACCCTCCGAAGGTGTATTGCCCATACCGGCATTTAATATTTGAGTTACATAATCTGATGAACGAAATGCTACACCTCGACTTCCATCATCACGAGCATAAAATTCTGAATCATTTACCTGTGTCATACCATCAGGAACTAAAAACGAAACTCCTTTAATTTGAGTATATCTTTTTTCCTTAGCATCTGTAACTTCTGATGTGGGTGTTACAATTTTTTTAGCAGCAGACGAAG
>JAYTKW010000014.1:0-8642 GCA_043729945.1 Candidatus Kaiserbacteria bacterium
TCGGGTAGGGAGGCTGCGTAGCCTGCCATTACTCCAGTTCCTACTATAGTTTCTTCTGACATATTAATTATGTTCGGACGCACATAACGGGCGAACTTCTGCGTTGAAATAATATTTTACGTCGTCAATGTACGTAAGTACATTTCCTCCGAAAATATCATTTCGCCTTGAATTTCATCCCGTTCTGAGTGTCCTTTTGGTTACTTCCGACGACACGCGTCTGCACTGCCATATCTCGTGGCCGTAAGCATCAGTGCAGGGTTAACGTGTGCCGCTAGGAAACTAATAAACTTCAAAGCGAAGTGGGGTGATAATAGTATAGAAAGGGCGGTTTGTCCAGCTTTTTGTGCCAGACCTCTTCATTCCGGTCCTCACTATCCGCTACGCGGAGTTGCCGTTGCGGGGGATTCAGAAACCTGGCACAAAAAGCTGAACGAGGGGAGTGGTGGAAGCAAGCGGGGGGAGGTCCGACCTCTACTGAAAGCGAAAAGAAAACCGCCGATCATTGACCGGGGGTTGGGTTGGAGGGGATGGCGAGCCATCCTCCTCCCTGCTTGGTATGTCACTTATGTTGTGACCTTAACATTTACGTTTTCAGCTTGCGCTGATTATGGTAGTGCGGTGCAGATTGCTGGAATCTGCGATGTGGGCGAACGTACCCAGGGTCCTGAAACCTTCGGCGAACATAGATGTTTTCATCGAGAACGACCTCCTTTTTTCAACGCGCTGTTTCAGTGTCCGGTCACGCAACTCTTACGTTACTCCGGTTCGTTTTTTTTTTGCAAGTGCCGGGTAGTTTATAAAATAGATTTCGGCCCACATATGCTGTGGGCCGAATTGGGTTTGGCGAGTGACGTCAAGCCTTGTATATAAGAGGCTGGATTGTCATCAGGCTGAAGACTATTGTGGCAGTTGTCACCATAGTGACAACTGGGTAATTGACCAAACAGAGGCAGAATAAAGCGCCTGTGACGATCAAAAATTTCTGCAGGTTCATCGCGGTCTCCTTTCCGTTTGTATATAACCAGCGTTGTTTCAAAAAAGTGTCAGGGTATCGACAAGGGGTCACTGAGGAAGACCTGGACACATTCCCCGCAGCGACCATTCTTGGAGCTGAGGTGCGGGATGCGGGAAGGTTCTCCGTAGTGGCGACGTGGCTACTGCTTGGTTAAGGTTGGAGTTTGTAGACGTGACTCTGGATTGCCACATCGCTTCATTTCATTCCGCTCTTCGCAAAGACTGATGGTGGCGTTTTCTATTTCCTCCGCTCTCTTGTATACTACTCACATTATGGTTATCACACATCACGGAGGGCAGTCGTTTAAGGTTTCATTTGGCAATACGACGTTGGCGTTTGATCCGGTTAGTAAGTCATCAAAGCTGGCATCGACGAAATTTGGATCAGATGTGGCGTTTATTTCGATGAATCATCCGGATTTTAATGGTGCCGATCAGGTGGCGCACAGTAGCAAGCAGCCGTTTGTGGTGGCCGGTCCCGGGGAGTACGAAATTGGGGATGTGGTCGCGCGTGGGTATGGGGTTAAAACGACCTACGATGGAACAGAACGATACAACACTATTTACCAGGTGAAATTGGAGGATATGAACCTGGTGTTCCTGGGCGCACTCAGTTCGCCTGAAATTGATCCTAAAATCCTCGGTGAACTGGGGGATGTGGACGTGCTGTTTATTCCGGTGGGAGGAGGAGATGTGCTCGAGGTACCACAGGCAGCAAAGTTGGCCCTCAAGCTCGAAGCCAAACTAATTATTCCGATGCATTACGACAAAACCGCCCTAACGGCGTTCCTCAAAGAGATGGGGACCGACGTGACTCCAACCGAAAAAATTACTCTCAAGAAAAAAGACATCAACGAAATGGAAGGAGACGTGCTGGTACTATCGGTGTAACGCGGGAATTCTATCGTCATGTTATTTCAGTTACTAGATAAAATGCGGGGTAAACCAAAAATCGTCCGCGATCAGTATGCGCTGGGTGTAGCTGTGTGTTGCACGGTATTTGTCGGGGCGGTGTGGTCACTGTCACTACCGAGCCGGTTTGATCAGGCCAACCTGGCGAGTGTGAGCGCCGCGTCGTCATCGGGGGCCTTTTCTGGTATCTGGGCGCAACTAAAAAGTCAGTTTAAAACTGACACTCCCCCGAGCGCGGTTGAGGTAACCGCCACCACTACAGGTGTTACGACTGGTCCCCAAACGGCTGCTTCCTCGACGCAGGCCGCTCTTGATTTCAAAATCACTGATACGAACCGTGACGAGTTACAACAAGGCACCACTACTAAACCAGGGGCAGATAGTAACTACGGCTTTGCCACCGGCACACCAAAACAGACTATTTTGATTGCTACTACAAGCAGCGAAACTACCGCGCGGTAACCTGTTTGTGCTATAATCCGCACATTAATTATCAAGTAGCTCACGCAATTCCGTTATGCCAAAGAAGACCACCCTACCTGAACCTGTCCCTATGCCCGAGCGGGGTATCGTTGAACAGAGCATCGTAACTGAAATGGAGACGGCGTATCTCGACTACGCGATGTCGGTGATTACGTCGCGCGCGCTGCCTGATATCCGGGATGGACTGAAGCCGGTACACCGTCGTATTTTGTATTCGATGCGTTTAAATGGACTCGGGGCGGGGGGTAAGTTCAAAAAATCAGCGACGGTGGTCGGAGACGTGCTTGGTAATTTTCACCCGCATGGCGACTCGGCCGTGTACGAATCAATGGTCAAATTAGTCCAGCCGTTTTCGACGCGCTACCCATTAGTTTTAGGTCAAGGGAACTTTGGGTCAATCGACGGAGACTCGGCCGCTGCCTACCGGTACACCGAGGCTAAAATGTCCCGGATTGCCGAGGAAATGCTGCGTGATTTGGAAAAAGACACCGTCGACTGGCGACCAAACTTTGATGGTACCAAGCAAGAGCCGACGGTATTGCCAGCGGCAGTGCCGAACCTGCTCCTCATGGGGACACTCGGCATTGCGGTCGGTATGGCGACGAATATTCCGCCACACAATTTGCGTGAGATCGCGGCAGCCGTTGAGCATCTGGTTGATAATCCGGGCGCTACAACCGATGATTTGCTCAAGTTTGTAAAGGGTCCCGATTTTCCTTTGGGCGCCGTCGCCTTTAACCAAAAAGACATCCAACATGCCTACACCCACGGTCGGGGTGGGGTGGTGGTGCGCGGTGAAGCCGAAATTGTCGAAGACAAAAAAGGTGCGTTTGCCATTATCATCACTTCAATTCCGTTTCGAGTGAACAAAGCAGACATGCAAGAGAAGATTGCAGACTTAGTGCGTGAAAAGAAAATCGAAGGCATTCGTGAAATGCGTGATGAATCAACGAGCGACATCCGCGTGGTGATTGAACTCAAATCCGGTGCCCAACCCCAGACCGTTTTAAATAAATTATACAAACACACCCAACTCGAAGACACGTTCCACTACAACATGGTGGCGTTGGTCGACGGTATCCCGCAGACGGTATCGCTGAAACTTATTTTAGAGGAGTACGTTAAACACCGGGCTGAAGTCGTGCGCCGCCGAACCCAGTATGACCTCACCAAGGCCCAAGATCGCGAACATATCTTGCTGGGACTGAAAAAGGCCCTCGATCACATCGACGCCATCATCAAACTGATCCGCGCATCAAAGGACGTGCCGACCGCCCACGCGGCGTTAATGAAAGAATTCAAATTCTCGGCCATTCAGGCGCAGGCGATTTTGGATATGCGCTTGCAGAAACTAGCCGGCCTCGAGCGCAAGAAAATCGAAGAAGAACTCCTCGAAGTCCAGAAAATCATCAAGGCCCTCGAAGCCATCCTCAAGAGCAAGGCTAAAATGCTCGGCCTCGTTAAATCAGAACTGATGGAAATTGCCGAGAAATACGGTGATGATAGACGAACAAAAATCGTCAAAGGTGGGGTTAAAATGATGAGTCAAGAAGACCTGATTCCCGACGACGAGAGTGTGCTGGTGCTCACCGCGGGCGGGTACGTCAAGCGCACCAACCCCGACGAATACCGCGTCCAAAAACGTGGTGGAGTCGGGGTCATTGATCTCAATACCAAAGAGGAAGACGTGGTGACGAGTTTGATCACCACCTCGGCCCATAGCGACCTGCTGTTCTTTACCGATAAGGGTAAGGTCTATCAGAGTAAGATGTACGAAATCCCTGAGGGTCGGCGGGCGACAAAAGGTAAGTCGATCATGAACTTCTTGTCCATGAGTGCCGAAGAGCGTGTGACGTCAGTCCTCGCAGTCCGTAAAGAAGCCTGGGCGGGCGAGTGGAGCCTGATGATGGTGACCAAAAATGGTATTGCTAAAAAATCAGATGCCGCCGCGTTCAAAGAAGTTCGGCGCAGTGGTTTGATTGCGCTCACTCTGCGCGATGACGATTCCTTGATTGCGGCCATGTTCGTCGGCAAAGGTGATGAAGCGTCGCTCGTTACTCACAAGGGTCAGGCCATTCGTTTCAAAGAAAGTGATGTCCGTGAAATGGGACGGACTGCCAGTGGAGTGACGGCAATGAAATTAGGTAAAGGTGACTACATCGTGTCGGCTGATGTCATCAAAAAGGACGACAAAGACATGGAGATCCTGATTGTAACCGAACACGGCTACGGTAAAACGACACCCGTCAAAGAATACAAAGTCCAGAAACGTGGTGGATCAGGTATCAAAACCGCCAAAGTGACCGACAAAACGGGAACCATCGTCGGGGGGACTGTTATCGGCGGCCTCGAACGAACCGAAGGCGAGCTCGTGATTATGAGTAAGAAAGGCCAAGTGATTAAACTACCTCTTAAAGACGTACCAACATTAGGCAGGCAGACCCAAGGAGTCCGAGTGATGAAGATGCGGGCGGGAGACAGTATTGCCTCCATCGTCTTTGTCAAAGCGGAGTCGAATGGCTAAAGAGTACACCTGTTCCAAAAACGGCCAGCTACTTCGTTGTTTTCACCGCTCAAGCATTCACGGTACAGAAAGTACCGCTCACACTTTCGCAGTTCAACGCCTCGTATCTGACTCGTTTTTGAAACAGGCTGACGCGGACTTGTGAGAAAGTAGGGCTCACAGAATTTTACTTGCGCGCCTTGTCTCTGATTCAGTTTAGGAAGAGGCTAGCGAATCCTAATGAACGCAATTCCGCCGTCTTTGCGAGGTACGAAGCAATCCAGAGAGCTGTCATACGATGTGGATTACCACGCATTTGCTCGCAAAGACGAATAAGTTAATGTCGGGACGAGAATCTTAGGGGTCCGACCCCTAAGATCAGCAAAAAAAGTAAGGGTTTAACCCCTTACTAAAGGGTAAAATTGACTGAACTGCTTATGGAATTACTACATGAGTCTATCGTTCCAGCGATTTGCCCTAGGAAGGGGAAAATCGGGAATAAAGTTCGCAACAGTCGCTACGCTCGTTTGCTCACTTTGCTTTACACACCCGCCGGGGGATTTGGGAGTGGGGACTGCTATACTATTGGTATATGGCGGTTACTTCACGGAGTCGGTTTATGGTACCTGACGTGGTCGCCAGTCATTTCCATGTGCGAGATGGTGACTTGGTGGGGGATTTCGGAGCCGGGACCGGGGCATTTGTGCCGATACTGTCGCGTAAAGTTGGCCCGAGCGGACGGGTATTTGCCTGCGAGATCAAACGGGGGTTGATTGATACTATTGGTTCGCTGATACGCGATAAGCGACTGCAAAATGTGGACCCGCTGTGGTGCGACCTCGAATCACCGCGCGGGATTAAAATCGCTGATGGGTGCCTGGACGTGGCGATTGTCGTTAATACGCTGTATCAATTAGTTGAACACGAACAAGCGGTGGCGGAAAAACGGCGGACGATGCGGTCAGGTGGCGTGGTCTATGTCGTTGATTGGTCCGATTCCTTTGGTGGGATTGGTCCACACCCTGATTGTGTGGTGTGTCGGGAGATGGCAATTGATCTCTTTGAAGCCGCCGGCTTTGTCCTCGAACGCGAATATCCCGCTGGGGACCACCATTATGGATTAGCGTTTCGGGTCTTGTAGTGATACATTCTATATCCTCTATTTACTATGAAAATGCGCCCCTTTGAATTAGTCCTCGTGACCATCTTTGCGCTCCTGGCGCTGGGCGCTTTGGCGATGCTCGCCCTCTACAAACCAGCGAACAAAGTCGAAGAGGCGGCTCTCGGTAATTCAGTCGTCATTTGGGGGACGGTGCCAGCGGCTGCCTTTATGGCGGTTTTGCGTCCCTTGACTGACGCCCAGCCAGCCTACCGAGTCGTCCAGTATATCGAGAAAGACGCCCGGACTTTTGATAGTGAGGTGCTAAACGCCCTGGCTGAAAATCGTGGCCCCGATATCATCTTTCTCCCGAGCGAGAAACTAGTTCAATACCGCAGCAAAATCCAGGCTTTACCTGAGGCCTCATTCCCGATTCGTGATTTCCGTAATTTATATATTGATGGGGCCGAGATCTTTGCCCTACGTGATGGCATCTACGCGTACCCGATTGCTATCGACCCGCTCGTCATGTACTACAACCGTGATTTGATGCGGACCAAAAACATCATCAACCCACCGCGGACTTGGGAGGAACTGATGGGACAGATCAATACCCTGGTCGAACGTGACTACAGTCGCAATATCATCCGTAGTCCACTCGCGTTTGGTGAATACCGTAACGTGCAAAACGGGTTTGGGGTGCTGTCCATGTTGTTACTCCAAGGTGGCAGTAGTTTAGTTACCGAAGATGATGGTCAGTACAAACTCCAACTCAACCAAACCGCGAGCGACGGCGGTGTACCTATGGAACGAGCGCTGACGTTCTATACCAATTTCGCCAGCCCCGTTAATCCGCTCTACAGCTGGAACCGGGCACTGCCACTTGATCACGACGCTTTTTTAGCTGAAAACCTAGTGCTCTATTTTGGTAAAGGGAGCGAAGCGACCAGTCTGTCCATCCAAAACCCCAACCTCAATTTCGATGTCGCCGAAGTCCCTCAAGGCGCTCAGGCCACCGTACGGCGGACCTACGCCAGTTTCTATGGCCTCGCTTTGCTCAAATCATCAACCAATAAAAACGGCGCTCTCACGGTCATGCAGTTGCTGGGGTCTGCCGACAAGAGCAAAGTCATCGCCGATGCTCTCCATATGGCCCCCGCCCATCGCAGTACCCTCAATTCGGGTTCTGATGACAGGTATGGTAGAATTGCCTACGCAGCCGCCAACGTAGCCAGCGCCTGGCTCGCCCCGTCACCGGATAAAACTGATCAGATATTCCGGGCGATGGTCGAAGATGTCTTGGCTAATAAACGTGCCCCCGCCGATTCAACCCGGGACGCCATCGAGAAATTGAGCGAGGTGTATTAAATTTATGACTCGAAAACGCAAAATACAAAGCTATCTGACGTTGTGTTTACTCTCTTTATTTTTATTCGGAGGTAATGTTTTGGTAGCCTCAGCTCAGGTCGTTTCGGGAAATACGACTAGTACGCAGTCTAATGTCCAGAGTGGTCAAACTACAGGCATTCAGCCCTCAGTGGCCCTCATAAACCCTATCCGCGTCAACTCCATTACCGAATTTCTGGCTGCCATCCTCAATATCGTCATGATTTTGATGATTCCAATCATAGTTTTCTTTATTATCCTCTCGGGCTTCAAATACGTGACCGCCCGTGGTAACTCCTCACAAACTGAAGAAGCCACCCAGTCACTACTCTATGCCATCATAGGTGGTGTGTTGATTCTCGGTGCGCTCGTTATTGTACAGATTATCCGTAGTCTGGTTGATGCCTTTGTCGTGTAATTAGTTATTTATGTCGCCAGTTACCACACCCACCACCTTTGCCGAACTAGTCTCGTTTTTTCTGGGGCTAATTAATATGATTATCCCACTCCTCATGGGCGTGGCTTTTTTGTTTATTATGTGGAAACTAGTCGATGCCTGGATTATCCATGCCGACGATACGAGTAAGGTCGAAGAGGGTAGAACAATCGCTATGACAGGCGTCATTGTCTTTGTAATTATGATTAGTATTTGGGGGATTATAGCGATGTTACAGAATTCGTTATTGTAGGTACTAGCTTTTGTCCGTCTTTGCGAGAAGCGAAATGAAATGGAGTGACGCGGCAATCTAAGGCGTGATTAGAGAATAAATAATAAAGAAAAAAAGAAGAAACAAATGAAAAATTAAAAAAGTAAACCAAGCTTTCTTCATTTTTCATTCTATTTTTAATTTTTCTTTCTCATTTCTTCTTCCGTAACCTTTATGCACATCCCCTTATAAACCCTTACATTTTGGGCAAATATGGTATATAGTAGGGTAAATTACCATTATATTTAATTACGTTATGAAACAGTTTTTATCAACTTCGACCATCGCCCTGGGAATTCTAGTGCTGCCGGTGGCCACTTTTGCTCAGAGTCTGGCTGATGGAAATGGCCAGGCTGGGGACGTCGGAAATTTTTTAGGGAATGTCCTTGGTTTCATTGATCAGGTCTTGATACCAGTCATCTTGGGTCTCGCTTTTCTTATGTTCGTCTGGGGAGTATTTAAATTCTTCATCCTCGGTGGTTCAGATGAAGAGCAGCAAACGAAAGGTCGTAGTCTTATGATTTATGCTGTTGCT
>JAYTKW010000015.1:0-10216 GCA_043729945.1 Candidatus Kaiserbacteria bacterium
ACAACTTGACCGCGAGTATCATCTTCCCTGTCGGCTACCGTGCAGCAAGCGATGAAACGCAACACTACGCCAAAGTGCGTCGAACGGCTGAGGACATGATTGTTCGGGTGTAGGCAATACTACAAAGCGAAGCGGGCGGGACATATTTGTGTCCCGCCCGTTTTCAACATTTTGTTACGTGGTAATTGATTGTGCAACCAACCTGCTCCAACCCAACTTCCAGTAAATAGCGATTATCGGATAAACCGAAACACTCACCATCTACCGTAAATGCTCCATACCAGCGGTGCCACAGATTACTTCCTGTGTACCACACATAGCGCAGCTTTTCTGTAGTTGAGAGCGGACGAATTGTGGCTACAGACATTCCGAATTCCTCCCTATAACGCTTCCCAACCTTTAAATACAGTCATACAATAACCAGTATGAAAACAGGAAATAAACGAGAACATTTATTAAAAGAAGAACGCTTCTGTATTGAAAAAATGAAAAAAGCCGGCTTCAGTAGTGAACAAATTGCCAAGACCATTGGTCGAGGCAAGAGTACGGTCGATGAGGAGCTAGCTCGTGGTGGTGGTATTGAAGCGTATGATTATAAAATAGCTCACCAAAGAGCTTATTTGAAGCAGTACCATAAGAAGAAAGACTGTCTTAAAGTAGTCATGGACACCGGAACGAGTCACTTAACCGAATACTACCTCTGTATCAAAGACTGGTCCCCGGATACCATTGCCGCTCAGCTATGGCTCAAACATAACTTGAAAGTCTCAGCCAAAGCTATATACAAATACATTTATAGCCGTTCACTTGAATGGACTCTACCTAATCATCTGAAACGAAAGAAAAGCGGCTATGGTCGAAGTCTATTACTCGACCGTATCTTCATCACTGATCCCAAGTGCGTACGAGAGGGCTTATGGTCACTGGGAGGGAGATTTCATTGTCTCACCAGGCAATACCAGTGTACTACTGGTGCTGGTTGAACGTTTAACCAAAGAAACTAAGATAGCCTATCTCCCTAATCGAACTAATGATTTAGTCAATCAGACTATCTCTGAGTTACTAAAAGACCGTACTGTCTTTAGTCTCACCCTTGATAACGATATTGCCTTCACTAAGCATGTCCAGTTATCTCAACTGCTTGAAACGCCTATCTTCTTCACGCGACCGTACCGGTCAACTGACAAAGCGTTAGTTGAGAATACTAACCGGTGGATTAGGAAGTTTGTTCCTAAAGGAACTGATCTAAAACTAGTGCCAGAGATTATATATAAAAAAGCCCTCGACTGGCTCAATGAGCGACCGCGAGAGTGTCTGGGATGGATGACGGCGAGCTTGTGTGCGAGGCAACAGGAGGAGATGTTATTAATGAGGTAACTTGGCTGTATTTGGGGGTGGGGATACATAATAAATCCAAACATTAGTATGACATACATTTCCAAAAAAAAGCATCGTTGTATCAAGACCCTAAATACGGTATAGTTTTGGCACCAATCTTTCCGCGTGTAGCTCAGTTGGTAGAGCGCCTTGCTTATACCAAGGTGGTCCTTGGTTCAAGTCCAAGCGCGCGGACAATTAAAACAAATCTGCCAGAACTGCTTGTCCCTGAATAATGTATTCTGCAATATCACGACCTGGCATAATAACATTACAAGTTCCATGACCACGTGAAATGTACGTGAGATCTGATAATTTTGATTTTTTAATATATGATTTCCTAAAGTGCATTTTAGAAATTTTTAATTCTTCGGACCAATAGTCAATCTCTTTTGTCTCATCCATATCAACATACAGATGTAGCCTTATATACATTTTATCTATTGACGCATCAAGTAAGTGAAGCCATTTTATAAACGCTCGTATCATTCTAGGGTCTGTATTTGAAAGAGTAGCAGTATACGCAGTAGTTTTTCCGCCCTCGGCCCAATACAAGAAAAAACCAGCAATTAAAAACTCTCGTTTAGATAGTGGGGTTAAAAGTTGGAGGACTTCTTTTTTAACTGAATGAAGTCGTTTAGTTCGTGTTTTTAATTTTGAAGCTCGTATCTTCTCAATAACAAGTTCATTGCGCTGAAGCTCATCCAGCCTAGTTTTTGATAAGGGCATATCAGACAACCACACACTTAAGGTACTTTTACTGATTCCAAGAGTTTCTTTAATTTGAGAGTAACTCATCCCCTCTTTTCTTAACTTAATTGCATTATTTTTTTCTTCTTTACGAGCCATATTAAAAGAAGTTACTAAACTAGTATACCTAAGTTCAATTATATCATCTGATACTATGTGAGCTAACTTCTATCCCCGTAATACGGCCCTTGGTTATACGGCTGGTGCTACAATGGGTAAAATGTTCACTTTGGTTCGTACCCATAAAATAATTAGCGTGGTCACCCTCATCACCTTTGCTGCTGCGGGTTATTTTGTGTACGAGCGGGCAAACCGTGATCCCCTGGCTGGACTGGTCACGACCACCGTTGAGCGTGGTACGGTCGAGAGTTTGGTGTCGGTGTCAGGGGTGACCAAAGCGCGTAATACAGCGGAACTGGCGTTCCCTGCGCCTGGGGTTGTTTCGAAAGTGTATGTACGAGAGGGTGATCAGGTGGCGACTGGGGCTGTCCTTGCAACCTTGGGGGCCGAAGAATTGGTTGCCCAAAGAGCCAGCGCTGTCGCTGATTTGCGCGTCGCCGAAGCCGACCGGGCTGAACTAATCTCTGGCGACACTACCAGCGACCGCGCCATCACTGACACCAAAGTCGCCATCGCCACCGCTGAATTAGACCGGGTAATGGAAACTCAAAATGTATTGGTCGCCAATGCCAAGCGCGCCCTGCGTTCAGGCACACTAGCCGCGCGTAGTGACGACAGCGGTGAATCAACGCCTGCCCCAGCTATCTCGGGTACGTATCGATGTACCCAGGAAGGGACATACACGCTAACAATGTACCGCTCGGGATCTGACTCCGGCTATTCAATGCGCGTCACCGGCCTGGAAACAGGGACGTTTCCTGCATCAACCGATCAGCCAACACCATTTGGCACGTGCGGTCTCTTTGCTTTATTTACCCCCGGCGCACAGTATGGGAATTCAGTATGGAATGTGGCGATCCCTAATACCGCTGGCGAAGCGTACACGCTCAACAAAAACACCCTCGCTACTGCCGAAAATACCGCCAAAACCGTCATTGCCGCCGCCAACCAAGCCCTCACTCTCGCCCAGCAAGAACAAACCTCCACCAACGCCGCTCCCCGAAATGAGGCCGTCGAGCGGGCCAATGCGCGCATCAGCAAAGCCAACGCCACCATCGCCCAGATCAATGCCCAAATTGGTGATCGCGCCATCGTGGCGCCTTTTGCCGGAACGGTAACGACGGTTGATATCGTCGGTGGTGAAACGGCCGGTACCGCCCCCCTGTTTACCATACTCGCTACTGACGACATAGAACTCAAAGCTCGTATTCCTGAAATTGATATCACGAGTATCCAAATCGGACAAAAAGCCCGGGTCGTCTTTGATGCCGACACTACCGCCACCCTCACGGGGGTCGTCACATACATTTCACCCCTACCAATCGAAATTGATGGCGTTGGGTACTTTGAAATTACGGTGGCCCTCGATACTGCACCTACTTGGCTGCGAGGCGGACTCAACGCTGATATAGACATTATTACGCAATTCACTGAAAACCAGCTCCGTATTCCAAAACGCTACTTGATTGAAAATACTGACGGGACCTTTATCCGAACGTTAGAGGGCTCCAGCATCGCCACCACTACTGTCCAAAAAGAAGTAGCCGGTAACGACGGTTGGGTTGGTGTCTCTGGACCAGGGGTAACTGCGGGCACCACTATCGTAACGCCATAACGCTATGCGGATTCTTCGTATCGGTCTGCTACTGGGACTACGCCAAATCCAGCGGGCGAGCATTTGGACGAATATCTTGATTGTTTTTGTGATGGCGCTCACGTTCCTAAACCTGATTGCTGTCTCGGGAATTTTAGTCGGTTTGATTGTTGGCGCAGAACGGGCAGTACGGGAGCAATCGCTCGGTGATATCATTATTACCCCAAAATCGGACGAGAAACACCTCGTCGAGACCGAACGATTGGTACGTGAATTAGCAGCTTTTCCTGAGGTGTCGCAATACTCTGTGCGGTATACCGGGTCGGCGGTACTCGAAGCAAACTATAGAGAACGTCGCGACCTCGCCGGCGAACGCGATATTGCGAACATAAAAGTCACCGGTATTAATCCAACCGAGGAGGATGCTATGACCGGACTGTCAGATGTAGTGGTGGATGGAGAATATCTCAATCCCAATGAAGAGGGATATATTTTGCTTGGTGCGCTCTATATCAAAGAATTTGCTGAGCAATTTAATGATATTTTTGAAACGGTCGAGGGGGTGAGGCCCGGAGATACGGTCCGCGTTACCGTCGGTACCGTTACCAAAGAGTTTATTGTCAAAGGCATAGTAAAATCAAAAGTCGACGAAGTCACTCTCAATACCTATATTCCCGAACGGGAATTCAGGCGACTATTCAATCGAGTAGACCGTAATGCCGATCAAATAGTAGTGCGCCTCGATACTCCCACTGAAAACGCCGCTGTCAAAACAGCACTGGTAGCAAGTGGGCTCGACAGTCTCGCCAAAATCCAAACCTACGAAGAAGGTGTACCGAAATTTCTCACCGATATCAAGAACACCTTTAATGTGCTCGGCACCTTTATTGGTTCCATCGGAATTGTTGTGGCATCTATTACAATTTTTATTATTATTTTTATCAATGCTCTGGCTCGCCGGCGGTTTATCGGTATTCTCAAAGGTATCGGTATCGACCGCAAAGCCATTGAGATTGCGTACGTTATTCAGGCGGGTATATATGCCTTGACCGGATCAATCATCGGCGTCGCCCTCACCTACCTCGTACTGATACCGTACTTTGACGCGAACCCGATTGATTTCCCGTTTAGTGATGGGATTTTAGTAGCTGACCCTCTCGGGACAATAGTGCGGTTTGTGATTTTGCTTTTTATTACGTTGCTCGCTGGCTACGTTCCGGCATGGTTGATTGCCCGGGGTAATACCCTTAATGCTATTTTGGGTCGTAAATAACTCTATGTCACAAACACCAATCATCGTAGCTGAAAAAATAACTAAATCGTTTGGGGTGGGTGAGTTATTTACTACTATCCTCAAAGGTATTGACATCACCATCTATGCCGGCGAGTTTATCGCTATCATGGGTAAATCAGGGGCTGGTAAATCAACACTCATGTACCAACTCTCCGTCCTCGATGAACCCACAAGTGGCACCCTGACCATCGGTGGTGAGTCCATCGAAAAGAAGAGCGAAAACGAGCGAACGAGTTTTCGTCTCGAGACTCTCGGCTACGTATTCCAAGACTATGCCCTCGTCCCCGACCTGAACGCCGAAGAGAACGTCATGTTGCCACTTGTGATGCGCGGCATGAGCTGGGCGCAGGCTCGGGAGGTGGCACAGAAATCCATTGACGCCGTCGGGCTGCCTACCAAATATAAAAACCTCCCCTCAGAATTATCTGGGGGTGAACAGCAGCGGATTGCCGTCGCGCGCGCTGTGGCCGGCAAGCCCAAAATTCTATTTGCCGACGAACCAACCGCCAACCTCGACAGTACGTCGAGCCAGCAAGTCATCGACCTCATTACTGCCCTCAACCGCGACTTCGGCCAAACCATCGTCATGGTCACCCACGAACGCGAATACGCCCTCGGGTGCAACCGCATCATCCATATGGAGGATGGTCAGATTGTGAGAGAAGAGCAACTACGCTGAACCAGACAAAAAACACCGTAGGGGTTAAACCTCTACGGTGTTTTTTGTTATGCGAGCGTTGCAGTAAGAACCTTTGTTGGATCAGCCACCGCTTCGTCGAGGTCACGCTGCTTTTTGTAGGCGTCTTTGATTTCTACTCCTTCGCGCTTGAGGAGGGCCTCGTACTCTTCGCGTTCGAGGGTTTCTACCTCAGCGAGACGAATCGAGATGGCATCGAGCGCTGGACGATATTTGGTCAAAATTACCCGCGCCTTTTCCATACCGTCTTTAATAATTTTATTTACTTCGTCGTCGATGGCTTTAGCGATCTGAGGTGAGAAACCGCGATCTTCACTCATGCCGCCACCAATCATCCGACCACCGCTGCCTTCATAGGCAATTGGACCGAGAACATCGCTCATCCCCCACTTGGTTACCATATCGCGAGCGAGGTTGGCGACTACCTGCAGGTCGTTACTCGGGCCCGTCGTTAAATCATCAAACACCATTTGTTCGGTGACGTAACCACCCAAGGTCATCGCAATATCATCGAGGAATTCTTTCTTCGAATGCATCTTGCGGTCTTCGTCAGGGAGCTTCAAGGTGTACCCTGCTGCCCTACCGCGCGAGATAACCGAAATCTTCTGGACCGGATCAGCATACGGGAGAACGGATGCAACGAGCGCGTGGCCGACTTCGTGGTAGGCCGTTACCAGCTTCTCGCGTTTACTCAGCACATGACTCTTACGTTCGGGACCGAGCATTACCTTTTCAATCGAGCGGATTAAATCAAATTGACCAACTTTTTTACGTAATTCTCGCGCTGCCAAAATTGCCCCTTCGTTCATCAGTGAATACAAATCAGCTCCTGAAAATCCTGGTGTCCGCTGGGCAATAATTTCCAAATTCACATCCTCCTGGAGTGGCTTCTTGCGGGCGTGGATTTTCAGAATCTCCACCCGGTCGTGCCGGTCAGGTAGGTCAATCGTTACCCGACGGTCAAAGCGTCCCGGACGGAGCAAGGCCGGATCGAGCACGTCAGGACGATTGGTCGCGGCCATCACGATTACCTTGGCATTTGGTTCGAAACCATCCATCTCTACCAGAATCTGGTTAAGTGTTTGTTCACGCTCGTCGTTACCTCCGCCAACACCAGTACCACGTACCCGACCAACCGCATCAATTTCGTCCACGAAAATAATTGACGGCGCACTTTTCTTGGCCATCTGGAACAGGTCACGCACGCGTGACGCACCAACGCCAACGAACATCTCCACAAATTCCGAACCAGAAATCGAGTAGAACGGTACCCCGGCTTCACCGGCGACTGCGCGCGCGAGCAATGTCTTTCCCGTCCCCGGTGCTCCCATCATCATCACCCCCTTAGGGATCTCTGCTCCAATATCGAGAAACTTTTTTGGATTCTTTAAAAAGTCCACAATTTCTTCTAGTTCCTGCTTGGCCTCTTTGGCACCGGCGACATCTTTAAATGTTACCTTTTTACTGGTGTCGTTTGGGTCAATCATCCGGGCTTTACTGTTACCAAACGACAATGCCTGCATCCCAGCTCCTTTGACTGAACGAGTGAGGAACCAAATAATAATACCCAGAAATAATAGCGGGAACAGAAACGGCGCAAATTGGCCCAACCAATAATTAAATCCGGTCTCGCGTTGCACGTCAATTTTGATAGCTCCAAGTTGTTCCGCCGACACACCAAGGTTCGTGAGTGACTCAGACACTGACGCATCGGTCTCACGCTTGGCTTCGCCTTTGACTTTGGTTTCGTCGGTGTACGCTACCTCGAGCTTTGATCCCCGCACGATAATTTCTTTTACTTCCCCATTTTTTACTTGGAACACCACTTCAGAAATCGAGAGTTCAGTGGGCTTCACTGTTGTATCCGTCAGGTACGAGAAAGCTGCCGTAATAAACACGAGGAGTAACACCGTAGACAACATGTTATTCCAAAAATTCCCCGGACCAACCGGCATGTTCTTCCCTACCTGGCGCAAACGGTCACGAGCAGCATTTGATTTCTTGTCTCCATTTTCGCTCGCAACCGGCGGCACCTCAGCTGGCGGAGGCACGACCACCGTTTCGGGGGTAGTTTCTTCAATAATCGGCTTTTTTTCTGTTTCTGACATAGTAGGGCCATTATACAGAAAACGAGTCATTTTGCGAGGAAATTGCCTTTGCGCGTGAACGCGCAGAATCATAACAAATTTGCTATAGTACGAGGCATACATATGACTTACGCCGGCAACAAACGCGCTCGATTTGATTTTGAGATTCTCGATACCTTCGAGGCCGGTTTGGTATTGATGGGGACTGAAGTTAAATCAATCAGGTTAGGGCGGGCGCGCCTCGATGGCAGTTACGTGGTCGTGCGTGGGGGCGAGGCGTTTTTAGTCGGCGCTAGCATAGCGCCGTTTCAGCCGGTAAATACCCCCAAAAGCTACGACCCTGAACGGTCGCGCAAGCTGCTATTGTCCCAAAAAGAGTTAGCCCGAATCCACCGCGAAACCGAGCAAGGTCGTTTGACAGCAGTGCCATTATCGTTGTACAATAAAGGAGGAAAAATAAAGCTTGAATTTGCACTCGCCCGAGGAAAAAAACAAGCCGACAAACGCGAACATCTCAAAGAAAGAGACGTGAAGCGCGAAATCGACCGTACCTTAAAAATGCAGTAGCCCTCTGTTGTGAGTATATGTCTGTACGATAGTATTGGTATCTACTCGCAACAGAGAGGGAGAGAACAATTGAGTGGATTTATAAAAGGTACGACACCAGCCAGTCTTCTGGCAAGTCTGAACGGGCCCCCGCCAGGCCACCCAAACCGCCAAACAGCAGCCGAGTTACCGCTCTATGTGCGGTTACAGCGATATGGACCAGGTCCTTCACTGCTCGAATTAGGCAAGACAAAGCCGAAACAGAGCGGTCGTCGCTTGAATAAAAAGAATGGGCATTTGGGAGGTTAAAGAATGATGGATGACATGCATGTAAATTCCGGTCCTACCCGGGCGGAACGACGGCAAGCACGAATGGACGGGAGGAATAATCCCCCCAATCACGCCGAAACCCAGGGAGACCTCGATCGACTCGGCATACCGGACGATATCTGCTGGGGAGTTGGAGGTAGGGTCACGTCTGGATCAGGCCACAAACCCCCAGCTCCAGCTGACGAAAGCTTCGCTTCGGACGACCCTCTGAGTCATGCGGTAAATGAAATGTGCAGCGCTCAGGCAGTAGTTGCCGCTGAGCTTGCAGAACAAAAGCAAAGCAAATGAGTCTGGAGGGCGGTCTACCCAGACCGCCCCGCACACCCCCCCTACTGCAAAGTAAGAATAACGTCGGATGTGCGTCATATAATATGCACGTCCACCCCACTCAGTATTTAATTCATTTGAATTTTGAGTGGGGATGCTAGGCATCGACGGTTAGTCTACCCATGCTGTGCAGTGTTGAAAATGGTAACCAATTCATTAAAAGGTTCCATCTGTATTTGCAAACAAAGCAATACCAAGTCCATACGCGAGCGTGTTTGGATTCGCTCCCGCCCTCGCCTAACCGCGACTCGCCGGAGTGATGCAGCAGTGTTAAACGCCCCATACGGCACTGTTGTAAAATAGCCACGGGGCTGTGGTCGTAAGTGCGTTGCCGCCTATGATCAAGCTTGTAGCAAATCGAGTGCGTATTGTTTTGTCTCTCCTAGAGATACGTCACTTTAAACCAAAGGAGAAACTACGCACTGTAGACGCATCATGGCTACCTAATTCGGACTCGGGTTCAATTCTCGACATCTCCACATAAACAAAACCATCCGCCAAAGCGGATGGTTTTGTGTATGTGGTCTTATCATATCTCTTGCTCGAACTTTGTTTGAATCACGAAGTGATGTGGGGTGAGGAGTTGTCGCACCTCCCACCGTCTCCGCTATCGCTCCGCCGGTACGTCCGGAAGCCCTCTCCTTTGCAGTATTCCTTTTCTTTTCGCCCCCCCCATTTAGTTTTTTGAATATGCAAAAGGAGAGGGCTGGAGGTAATATATAGTATAACCTATTTTGGGTTATCCCACAATAGGTTATACATATAGCGTATGTCTAAATCAATTCATACCAATGAATACACGATAGTAATGAAAAAACTTCGGGACGCTCGTGAGAGCACTGGTTTTACTCAAGCCGAAGCTGCCGAAAAATTAGGCAAACCACAATCATATATTTCAAAAATTGAACGCGGAGAACGCCGAATCGATGTGGTCGAACTAGCAAAGCTTGCAAAATGCTACAGTAAGGATATAACATACTTCATACAATGAATCCCTTAATTACAAATTATTTCAAGGACAAAGACCTTGATATACGGAAGAAAAATGCTGGCTTTTCACGTTTCATGGATCAGAAAATTACCCCTGATGTATT
>JAYTKW010000016.1:0-4695 GCA_043729945.1 Candidatus Kaiserbacteria bacterium
TTTTAAGGATTGAAAAAACCGCCTCGGCGGTTTTTTCATGTGATTATTTTGTATAGCATTTTAGAACTTGTGTTCTTTGTGCAGCAAATCGTTCAGTGAACCGTACCCTGTCTTCTCGAGCAGAGTATCGAGGTGCATATCACCACGTACACCGAAATCAACATCGTATTGATTTTCGATAGTGGCAACATGGGTATCACCTCGCTTCCCACGCAGTGGACCGCTCTCGTTTCGTGAGCGGTACCCCTTCATCCCGGGTGCATCTTGAGCCATATAGTTTCTATAGTTTAGCTAATAAATTGTTACCAGCACTGCTGGTAACGGTATTTTACGCTCACTACTGATACTGTCAACTATTCGACTAAACCTGCTTGACTTTTTTACACGTTTGCATATACTTGGTCGTATGACCATGTATATGCAAAAAATCATAAAAGACTTACGCATTAAAAATAACCTATCGCAAGAACAAGTCGCCGCTGCCGTCGGAGTCTCCCGCCCCACCTATTCAGCGATTGAAGTCGGAAAACAGAAACTGAATACGGATGAGGTACAAAAGCTCGCTAACCTTTACGCTGTTAGTGTGGACGATTTACTCGCGGGACATATTCCGGATATTGCGAAATACAAGCAGATGATTTTGACGTATCTGCGAATGAAGATGGCGCCAGATGGAAAAATCCCGAAGACGAAGCTTGCGAAGCTGCTCTACCTAGCTGACTTTGCTTGGTTCTATAATCATACTCAGAGTATGAGTGGGATGCAGTATCGCAAGATTGAACACGGTCCGGTGCCGGATGCTTTTTTCCGTGCGCTCGAAGAACTCGAAGACGATGGGAAAATTGATGTTGACCGTAAGACTGACGATAAGGGTCGAAGTATGTTTTTAATAAGTGAATCGGAGTCGAATCACAATGAAAAGATTACAACTTTGAATCCGGCAGAACTCAAACTCATGAAGCAAATCGGAGCGAAATGGAAAGATAAAAAAACTAAGAACATTGTGAACTTTACACACAATCAGCTCCCCTATGCACTCTGTCGGATGGAAGAGATCATCCCGTATTCACTGATTACTCAAGAAGACCCAGGGACTGTGTTCTAATCAAATCTCTATGCCTGGTAACAACTCTGTACTGATAGAACAATTTGCGGATAGCCACTTTGTTAAAACCTTTGCAAAAAAGCACAAACAACATTGGGATGTTACTTTGGACGCTATCGTAGCGGGACTAGAGCGTATTGATACCCTGCTAGAGACAGACAAAGCCACTATGATTTGTGACGTAGACGGGGTCCAAATTATTAAAACAGAGTTTCGTGTAGTTGGTACGAAAGAATCAGCCAAAACATCAGGTAATCGTTGTATTGTGGCATGGCATGTTGAAAAACAGCAGGTATCGGTACTGTTGGTGTATGGCAAAACCGATATTACCTCACGTGGCGAAACCGCAGCTTGGAAAAAGTTAGTTAAAGACAATTATCCTGAATACAAACATCTGCTTTAGAAAAAGCTTTTAATTTGAGCCGTTTTGTGGCATAGTTTTGTAATTGTGAATGAATCTGAAACTCGAGCGGAATACATAGACCCACAGCTGACTGCGGCTGGCTGGGGTGTTGTCGATGGATCAAAAATCCATCGGGAATTTCGGATTACTGATGGAAAAATCCTCACGGGTGGTAAACGAGAAAAACCAGAAATCGCTGACTATATTTTGGTCTATAAAAACCGCAAAATTGGCGTGGTGGAGGCAAAGGCATATGATTTGGAAGTAACTGAAGGCGTCGCCCAAGCCAAGGCATACGCGGAGAAACTACAAATCGAATATACCTATGCCAGTAATGGACGGGAGTTATACGGAATATCAATGAAGTCTGGTGAAGAAGGTATTATTGATCGATTTCCTACACCGGACGAACTCTGGCACAAAACGTATTCTGATGAGAATGAATGGAAAGACCTGTTTGCGAATACCATAGTAGAAAGTGAGTTCGACCCACGATATTACCAAGAGTTGGCTATTAATAATGTACTCAGTGCGATTGCCGAAGAAAAGAATCGTGTACTGGTGACAATGGCGACAGGAACCGGTAAAACCGCAGTGGCATTTCAAATTGCCTGGAAATTATTTCAAACGCGCTGGAATCTGCAACGTAACAAAGCACGACGGCCACGGATTTTATTCCTTGCTGACCGTAATATATTGGCAGACCAAGCGTTTAACGCTTTTTCGTCTTTTCCAAAAGACGCCCTGGTACGTATCAATCCGCTCGATATTAGAAAAAAAGGCGGGGTGCCAATGAGTAGTAGCATTTACTTCACCATTTTCCAGACGTTCATGAGTGGATCGAACGGTACGCCGTATTTTGGTGAGTATCCGCCAGATTTCTTTGACCTGATTATTATTGATGAATGTCACCGGGGTGGCGCTAATGACGAGAGTAATTGGCGTGGGATTTTGGAGTACTTTGCTCCTGCCGTACAGCTGGGACTCACTGCCACACCAAAGCGAAAGGATAACGTGGATACATACAAGTATTTCGGTGAGGCGGTATATACGTATTCACTCAAGGCTGGGGTGAATGACGGATTCCTCACACCATTTAAGGTGAAGCGTATTAAAACGACACTCGACGACTATATCTTTACGTCTGATGACCAGATTATTGAAGGTGATGTGGAAGAAGGGAAAATCTATCAAGAGGCTGATTTTAATAAAATTATTGTTATCAAAGAGCGTGAGGCGAAGCGGGTACGGATAATAATGGATGAAATTAACCAAAGCGAAAAAACGATTATTTTCTGTGCAACCCAAGATCATGCACTCGCGGTACGTGATTTGGTGAACCAGATGAATGATGGCACTAATCCGAATTACTGCGCACGAGTGACTGCTAATGACGGTGCTAGAGGTGAGCAGTACCTGCGTGAGTTTCAGGATAATGAGAAAACTATTCCGACGATTTTGACGACTTCACAGAAACTATCTACGGGTGTAGACGCGCGAAATGTCCGCAATATCGTGCTGATGCGACCAGTGAATTCGATGATTGAGTTTAAACAGATTATCGGGCGAGGGACTCGACTGTTCGATGGCAAAGAGTATTTTACTATTTACGATTTTGTGGATGCATATCATCACTTTGCCGACCCTGAATGGGACGGCGAACCTATAGACGAAACGGTTGAAGTTGAGCCAACTGAACCTAAGGAACCACGAGAGCCAAAAGAACCTCCTACCCCACTAGAGCCGCCCGAAGGACCAAAAACGAAACTTAAAATTAAACTACGCGACGGAAAGGAACGAGAAATTCAACATATGATTACAACTTCGTTCTGGGGAGCGGACGGTAAACCGGTTTCGATTCAGGAGTTTATGGATAATTTGTTCGGAGCAATGCCGGAGTTTTTCAAGAGTGAGGCAGAACTGCGAGCGATTTGGTCTGACCCAATTACTCGCAAAGTCTTCCTCGAGAAAATTGCAGCAATTGGTTTTGGTACGGACGAACTGGAGATGTTGCAGAAGATGATTGATGCTGAACAAAGCGATTTATTCGACGTGTTGAATTATGTATCTTTCCTCACACCTACGGTGTCACGCAGTGAGCGGGTGAAGCATGCGGAAACTGAAATCTTTGCAGGTTTGGATGATAAACAGAAAGAGTTTTTGCAATTTGTATTGGCTAAATATGAAGAGAAAGGAGTTGAAGAGTTGGACGAAGAAAAATTGCCGGTACTACTTAATTTGAAATATAACGCGATTGCGGATGCGGTAAAAGAGCTGGGTGCAGTTGAGTCTATTCGATCAACATTTTTTAATTTTCAGAGAAGTTTATACTCGCGATAGAGAAAGGGCACTGGTGTTTATAGGGAGCCAACTCGCCCCTCTACCCCCCCCCGAGTTGATTGGTGCGCGCACGGGTGGGCGGGGCAAGCACCGTAACAAAAACGGCCTAGAATAGGCCTGTGGGCTCCAAAACGGCTCTAGGTAACGAGATTTAAGACCTCCCGCTCTCTATAAGCACTCCAGATTTGCTGAAATGAGCCGTTCTTTTGCTATACTTTTGGTATGGAAGACGAGACTCAAGATACAACAGAATCCACTACTCCTAAACCAACAGAAACGGCAGTTTCTGAGCCGTCTGCACCGGCACCGGAGGTGACGGAAAGTACGACTGTTTCAGAGCCTGAAATGGTGGTTGTGCCAACAGGCGAGGCGTCAGCCGAGCCAGTCGCAACCACTCCAGAACCTGTAAAGGCTCAAACGGGCGGAACTGAGCCGTTACCCGAACCAACTCCAGCGCAACCAGAGCCAGTTAAAGAAGAAACGCTAGTAACGAAACGAGACGACACACCAACGGCGAAGCCGGTGGAAAAGACGCTTTCTGAGAAAGAGAAACTCGGACTGCTACGCCAAATGGCGCGAGCAACTATCCAACTGCGTCGTGAGAAGAAGCTCGCGAAGATCATGACGCTTCTTGCTGCGCAAACAGCCGTGACGAACGACGAAGTCGAAAAGCTGCTCCACGTCTCGGACGCGACAGCGACGAGATACCTGAGCATCCTCGCGGAGCGAGGCAAGCTGAAACAAGTTGGTCACACCGGTCGCGGTGTGCGGTATGAACGTCGGTAGTTTCGCTTCGTCGTTATTGGGCGATGAACAAACTCTCTGTATGGAGACACCAGTAGACGGC